>CAXYUL010000113.1:0-6503 GCA_964292095.1 uncultured Bacteroidales bacterium
TAAAGAAAAGGCTGAATTGCATTTACAAGCAGGCGCTAAAAGAGTAGTTATGTCAGCTCCTTCTAAGGACGATACCCCTATGTTCGTTTGTGGTGTTAATCACCAAACATATAAAGGTCAGTCTATAGTTTCTAACGCTTCTTGTACAACTAACTGTTTAGCTCCTATAGCTAAAGTGTTAAATGATAAATATGGAATAGTTGATGGTTTAATGACAACCGTTCATGCTAGTACAGCTACTCAAAAAACAGTTGACGGACCTTCTGTTAAGGATTGGAGAGGTGGAAGAGCTGCTGGTGGTAATATTATTCCTTCTTCTACTGGAGCGGCTAAGGCTGTAGGTAAAGTTATTCCAGCATTAAATGGTAAACTTACAGGTATGTCTTTTAGAGTTCCTACTTTAGATGTTTCTGTTGTTGACTTAACAATCAATCTTAAAACTCCTGTAGCATACGAGGATATTTGTAAGGAAATGAAGCGTGCTTCTGAGAATGAGTTAAAAGGTATTTTAGGATATGTAGATGAGGATGTTGTTTCTTCTGATTTTGTAGGAGAGTCTAGAACTTCTATCTTTGATGCAAAAGCAGGTATTCAACTTACACCAACTTTCTTAAAAGTTGTTTCTTGGTACGATAACGAGTGGGGTTATTCTAATAAAGTATTAGAGCTAATTAAATATATGTCTAAAGTTGACTAATGCTTAATTTAGTGTATATAAATATAGAATAGACCAATTAGATATTTAATAGATATTCGCCGCTGCCTTAAAAAAGGTTGAGGCGAATTTCTTAATTATATAGCTTTTAAATGGCAAAATTAAAATTGAAATCAGATATAGCTCTACTATAAAAAATAATTATATTTGTATGAAAATTTTATCTATGTTTGCAGAGTTTTTCTAAATGATCTAACTTAAGTTTTAATATTATGGAGCCCTTAGTGAATAAGGGATTTTTTATATGGGTATAAGAAAAAAAGTTTCTTTGGGTTTTGTGATAATAGGAATTATTCTATTACTTTCTAGTGTTATTTCTATATACGAATTTATTAGTATGAGGCGTTCTGTTTCTAATCTTATAACGGATAATATTACAAGCATAAATACTTCTAGATTATTGCTAGAAGTTACCGATGAGTATAATTTTAAACTATTAAGAGGAATGGGGATAGATTCCTTGCCTCAAATGCCAGATTTACAGAATGATAATAGGTTTGTTGATTATCTGCAAAGTGTAAAGGATAAATTTACAACACAAACAGAAAGGCAGATGGCAGATTCTGTCCTATTTGCCTATACTGCTTATATTCACTATATTAAAGATGCACCTTATATTTGGACAGGCCCATATATAGAAAGAAGAAACTGGTATTTTGATAGGCTATACCCTGTTTATATGAAGTTGAGAGGCTATATTCAAAAATTAACAGTAATGTCGCAGGAGGCTTTAGCGGAGAATTCAAAAAATATGAGCGATAGTTTTTACAGGAGCATAATGCCTGGTTTGGTTGCTGTTTCTACAGGAATGATATTGGTTATTTTATTTAATTATTTTATTAATCTTTACTTAATATCTCCTCTTTTATGTATTTCTAGAGGTATAGAGGGATTTTTGCAATTAAGGAAGACCTATAATGTGCCACAAATAAACGATGAACAGTTGCAGGAGCTAAATGAGAATGTTAAGGAGCTAATTGATACAAACAAAAAACTCTTAAAATCTAAGGATTAGAATATGAATATAAGTGTAGTTGCTAGAAATATTGGAATTGCATTGGTGTTTAATGCCATATTTATGTTTATAGGTATTATTGTATCTATTATTTACAATTTTGATTCTTCATTTTCTCCCTTATTGCTTAGTTGTGTAATTACATCTACTGTTGGCCTTTTTCCCCTAATATTTGTAAGAAAACATCAAGATATTAATATGAAAGAAGGCTTTACAATAGTAGTTCTTTCTTGGGTTCTATCTTGTGTTTTTGGAATGTTGCCATATGTACTTTGGGGTGGGGAGTTTTCTATGATAAATGCATGGTATGAGAGCGTGTCGGGATATACAACAACAGGAGCCACAATATTAACTAATGTAGAGGCCTTACCTCATGGTTTGTTGTTTTGGCGTTCTTCTACACATTTTATTGGAGGCTTGGGCGTAGTTGTATTTATGTTACTTATTCTTCCAAGTGCTAGTACCTTTAGAATGAGACTAAGTAAAATGGAAATTTCGGCTCTTTCTAAAGAAAATTATCAATTTAAAACGCATCAGACTGTTAAAATTATTGCCTATGTGTATGTAGGCCTTACTCTTACACAAATGCTTTGTTTACTATTTGCTGGGATGAATTTTTTTGACGCAGTTAATCATGCTTTTTCTACAGTTTCAACTGGCGGTTTTAGTACAAAGAATCAATCGATACAATCTTTTAATTCTTTTCCTATAGAGCTTATTATATCAATCTTTATGTTGCTGTCGGGATTGCATTTTGGCTTACTATATTCATCTATAGTAGGAAGGTCATTTAAAATCTTTCGTTCTCCAATTATTAAATTTTACTTAATTTCGGTTTTTATAGGTATTGTTGCAGTGGCAATAGATATAAAATTAGGTGGTGTTGTAGATTCGTGGTTTACGGCGTTTAGGCAGAGTTCCTTCCATATTATTTCTATGGCATCTACAACAGGTTTTGCCACAACCGATACTAATTTATGGCCTCACTTATCTATAATGCTCTTAATTTATTTTTCTATTCAATGTGCTTGTTCTGGATCTACTACAGGAGGTTTAAAATCTGATAGAGTATTTATTTGGTGGCAATCTCTAAAAAGACAAATACAGCAGCAACTTCATCCAAACGCTGTATTACCAATAAAAGTTGGTTCGCATATAATTGAACCTCAAATGGCAGCTTCCGTTAATTTATTTATAGTCTTTTATCTATTCATAGTTTTTATTGTGGCAGTGTCTATCTCTGTAATGGGAGTAGATTTTACAGAGTCTTTTTCTGCATCCATAGCTAATATGGGTAATGTGGGTCCAGGATTAGGGGCAGTTGGATCGCTAGGAAATTACTCTAGTTTTCCTGTAATGGCTAAATTATTATTAAGTATTCAAATGCTATTAGGTCGTTTAGAGATTTATTCTTTACTAATTATAGTTTTAATATATAAGTGGTGATTAGCGAGTTTTTAAAAGAAAAAATGGTATATAATTTAAAACATGTACCAAGCAAGTGCCAGAATAATTTGTTCTCAAAATTAAGCATTTTTATGCAGGAGCCTATGGAAACATGGCTTATGTTAATTAGTGGCTATGCAGGTACGGGAAAAACCTCGGCCATAAGTGCTTACATTAAAGTCTTAAGAGAATTTAAAATTAACTTTATACTTTTGGCTCCAACAGGGCGAGCGGCTAAGGTATTAAGTTCATATTCTTCTTATAAAGCTAAAACTATACACAAACAGATATATAGGCAAAAAACAATTGATGATAGTGGAGGCTATTTTACCTTAGACTATAACAAAAATGCAAATACTGTTTTTATTGTAGACGAGGCTTCGCTAATTTCTATAGGCGACTCATCAATAAATAATATCTTTGGAAGTGGTAATTTATTGGAGGATTTATTTTCTTATGTAAACTCTAACAATGGCAATAGACTAATTTTGATTGGTGATCCAGCGCAGTTGCCGCCTATAGGTTTTTCGCAAAGTCCCGCCTTAGATTATTCTTATCTTTCTAATTACTGTTCAAATATAATTAGTGCTAAATTAAGTACAGTAGTTAGGCAAAAAGAAGAAAGTGGAATTTTATACAACGCTACAATTTTACGTAATTTAATTGAGTCTAATCTTCCCGACAAATTACTTTTTGATTTAAGTGGTTTTGCTGATATTAAGAGGATTACAGGGGCTGAGCTTATAGAAGAACTAAGCGATTCTATAGACAAGTGGGGGATAGATGATGTTGTGGTACTCTGCCGCTCTAATAATAGAGCAAATAAATACAACCAGGGGATACGACAAAGAATTTTATACAGAGAAGAAAGAATTAACAAAGGAGATAAACTTATGGTAGTAAAGAATTGTTACCAATTTTTAGACTCTATAGAAGAAATAGATTTTATAGCTAATGGAGATGTTGTTCAATTAGAAAGAATTTGGGCCTATGAACAAAGATATGGATTACAGTTTGCTAATGCAATGCTTTCTTTTCCAGACTATAACAATATTGAAATAACTTGTAAAGTAATTTTAGATACTTTAGACTCAAGCTCTGCAGCGCTAAGTGCAGAGCAACAAAAAGAATTATTTAATGGCGTTTATCAAGACTATTTTAATATTACAACTAAAAAAAAGCGTTTAGCTGCCGTAAAAGAAGACAAATATTTTAATGCATTGCAAGTTAAATATGCTAGTGCAATAACAGGGCACAAATCGCAAGGAGGCCAATGGAAATGTGTATTTATAGACAATAATATATGGTCTGATGACATTAGCCTAGACGATATAAAATGGTTGTATACTGCACTTACAAGAGGAATTGAAAAGGTTTACCTAGTTAGTTTTAAGGATGCATTTTTTGCCCCACTTTAAAATAATTATTACCTTTGAAACAAAAAGATGATTATGGTTAACAAACAACTTTAAGATTATGAATAACAAAAAACTAATTTACACAGCTATTTTTGCATTATTATGTGCAGCAGCCCCTTGTGAGCTAAGTGCAAAAGCAAATGTTGCAAATGAGAAAATTAAATTATCTCAAAAGGAGATATTAGGGGCAATGCCATCTGATATTATTAAACCTCTACCTTATTCTAGTAAATGGATTGATAATGAGAATTTTGAATTATTAGAAGGAAGGGGTAACGATGCAAAAAGTTATAACTTTAATGTTAAAAAATTATCTAAGAGATTAAATGACAAGCTAATAGAGGGAGAGCAATACGTTTTGGCAGACAATGGCCAATTGATGGAATATTTTAGAGTTTTTCCAGATGCAAAAAAGATGAAAAACATTACTATTTCTCCCGACAAATCTAAGGCTGCTTATACCAAAGACAATAATTTGTATGTATATGATTATGCAAGTAAAAAAGAAACAGCTCTAACTAATGATGGTACAAATTTAATTTTAAATGGTTACGCATCATGGGTTTATTACGAAGAAATTTTAGGACGAGGCTCTAGATACAAGGCGTTTTGGTGGTCGCCAGATAGTAAAACAATAGCATATTATAAATTTGACGATACTAAAGTTCCTATGTTTCCTATTTATGATTCTAGAGGTAAACATGGTTTTATTACAGAAACTCACTATCCTAAGGCTGGAGATCCAAATCCAGAAGTAAAAATAGCATTTGTAGATCTTAGCACAGGAAAAACCGTTTGGGCAGATTTTAACAAAGAAGAAGATCAGTACTTTGGAATACCTTTTTGGAATGCAGAAGGAAACAAATTTATAATTCCATGGATGCCAAGAGAACAAAATAATTTAAAATTATACGCTGTAGACCCAAAAGACGGCTCTAAAACTTTTATATATGACGAGAATCAAAAAACATGGATAGATTGGCCTAAGGATATGCAATTTACAGCAGATGGTTTTTATATGGTTAGGGATTTTGATTTATGGGAACAAATTTATTTTCAATCATTTGATGGAAAAAAACTAGAAAAAATTACAAGTGGTAAAAACTGGGGAATAGATTTTATAAAAGTTGATTCAAAAGAAAATGCAATATATTTTACCGCCAGAAGAGAAGTATCTACAAGAAATGATTTTTACAGAGTTGATCTAAAAACAAAAGCTATTAAGCGTTTAAGTATTGGCGATTATAACTACTCAAATGTGTCGTTATCTCCTAATAATAAATACTTTACAGCTAATATATCTAATTCTTTTACTCCCGATAAATTAGTTTTAATAAACATAGGGAAAAAGACAAGTACTATGAATATAATAGCTGATAGTAAAGGAGAAAAGTTTGATAATTATAAACTTGCTATTCCTAAGATGTTATCTATAAATGTAGATGGTTACACTCTACCAGCTCAAATAATACTTCCTATAGATTTAGATACTACAAAACAATATCCAGTAATAATAAGTATGTATGGTGGCCCAAATAGTGGAACTGTTATGGATGTATTTAGAGGTCTTAGAAGTAACACACAGTGGTGGGCAAACGAGGGTGTAATTCAAATTAATATAGACCACAGAGCAAGTGGACATTGTGGTAAAGAAGGACTTAATTTTATTCATAGGAATTTATTAAAAACAGAACTTAGTGATTATATACAATGGGTTAAATATCTTTATACTTTACCTTATGTAAATAAAGATAAAATTGGTATCACAGGTTTTTCTTATGGTGGTAGTATGACAATGATAGCTGTAACCGAAGGATCTAAATATTTTAAATATGGTATAGCTGGTGGTGGCGTGTATGATTATAATTTATATGATAGCCATTACACAGAAAGATATATGGATACTCCA
>CAXYUL010000114.1:0-6410 GCA_964292095.1 uncultured Bacteroidales bacterium
AGCTTATGGAAAAAAATGGGGACTTGAATATGATATTAATTTTGGCAAAATTAAACCTATTAATACTTCTATTATTGTTAACGGATCGTATATGAAGAGTTCTAGTGGTGCCGATGGTTATGAATATAGCTACATAGGAGGAGATGATCCTATAGATAGTAAGCAGGCTTTCCCTTATATTTCTGTATTTGAGAATTCTGCAGAAATGGCAATAGAAAAAAATTATGATAGATTCTCAACTAATATAAGTTTTATAACTAATATTCCTAAAATTAGAATGGTGGTTTCTTTAACGGCACAATGTGTATGGATGGATAGGTATTGGAATTCTATGGATGCGGCAACGCGTATTGGAGATGATGGAATAGCTTATAGAGATCCTATTGCGTATGTAGATTCTAAAGGAGAGATGAAACCTTTCTCAGATTACTATACCACTACAGATGAGAATCTTAAAAGGCGTTTAAAAGGGATGATTATTTCTGATAGTAAACTATATAATTATGAGAAGAATTCTTTAAATCCTTACTTTATGGCATATATTAGAATTACAAAAGAGATAGGAAAGTTTACCGCAATTTCTTTCTATGCTAATAACTTTACTAATTCACGTCCTATTATAGTTAACAATGCAAGGCCAAATTATCCAGGTACTAGAAAGAATACTCCTATTTATTTTGGGGCAGAACTTAAGATTACACTTTAATACTATTTGATATGAAAAAACAATATATATTTCTATTTATACTTTTACTTTCTTTAAGTTCATGCTTAAAGGATTTAAAAAAAGATGATTTTAAAGATGAGGCGATTAGCGTTCCATTTAAAATTCAAATTGCTGCTCCACAGGGGCATAGCGTTCCATTTTTAGGTATGAAAGTTATAATTAAAGATAATGAAACTGGGATAAGTTATATTGCTAATGCTGACGAGCAAGGTAAGGCGCAAGTTCGTGTAGCATACGGCGCATATACTGCAACAACAGAGTTACAAGTATCTGATGGGAAAGGTGGTATTTATATTTATAATGGGAGTACAGAAAAAGTTACACTAACACCAAGTACTCCTCAAGAAAAAGATTGTGTTTTAAATTTAAATTTTTCTAAGACTAGTGCTCTAATTATTAAAGAGATTTATTATGCTGGTTGTAGCAATAGCACTACAAAATCTTATTTTAAGGATCAGTATATTACCCTCTATAATAATTCTGATAAGGTTATTTATTTAGATTCACTTTGTGTAGGTAATATTCATCCATGGACATCTATGAATAAATTGTCTGATTGGGTTAAGCCAGGAACTTCTGAATTAAGAGATTCACTTCCATCATCAAATATAATTTGGATGTTCCCAGGAAAAGGTAAGGATGTTCCTCTAAAACCTGGTGAGGATTTAGTTTTATGTTTAAATGCAATAGATCACACAAAAATTGTTTCTAACTCTGTAAATTTGGGAGTACCAGGTTATTATGCTATGTATCATCCTATTTATACTAAAAGTCAGGCAGTTCCTGCGTCTGGAGTAAATATAATGGATGCAATATGGAGGGCTGGAACAACTTCTACTTATGTGTTTTCTAATAATAGTCCTGGAGTTTTTATTTATTCTCTTGGTGGTCAATCTATAGATGAGTTTAAATCTAAGTGTTATGCTCAAAATCCTAAAACTCCTAATAATAGAAACTCCGATGTTTTATTAGTAGATAAAAATTTAGTATTAGATGGAGTAGAATGTTTTCAAAATGTAGCAAATTATAAGAGAATGAGATCTGAGGTTGATAATGGCTATGCTATAATTCCACAAGGAACCTATACAGGTAGAAGTGTGCACAGAAAGGTAGATGAGGCAGCAACCTTGGCGGCAGGGGGAAGAGTAGTGTATGTAGATACAAATAACTCTCTAAATGATTTTGAGCTTAGAGAAAATGCATTTTTAACAGGCAAATAGTAGAAAATTATGAAGAACAAAAAATATACAATGTTATGTGCTATAGCTACAGGTGCTTTATTTTTAAATTTTATAGCACCACTAGAGGCACAGCAAATTTCTAATAAGAGTTATTACTCATTTGAAAGGATTGAGGAGAATACTCCATGGTTATTATCTGGAAACGGAGCAGGCCTGGTTTTTAATAAAACCAAGTATAATTTTTCGCAAGCCTCTGCTTATTACGGTAATGAGAGTGGTAATTTTAAAAATTATAACGATGCTAAATCTAATGATAATTTAGGACTTAATACAAAATCTTATACCAATTTAAATAATAAGGTGTTTTTTTATGGCAATTTTAATTTTGAGTATGGAATTAAAAATGATCAAACTTGGTTAGGAACGGTAGAAAAAGATGCCTCTATTGCTCCAATTGTAGATGATGTTCCTGGTAAGGTGTTAGGAGAAAAATATAATTTAGATGCAGGGTTAGCATATAAGGTTTCTGACTTATTTTCTTTTGGTTTTGGTGTAGATTACAAAACAGCTTTTGCTGCAAAAAGAAAGGATGGAAGAAATAAAAACACTCTTTCTAACTTAAAATTATCTCCAGCAATAGTGTTTAGTACTAAATATCTTAATATAGGCCTTAATTTAAATTATTCATATAATGCAGAGGATGTTTCTTATAGGTATTATGGAGAGGTTAGTGATAAGAAACTATATTATTTAGAGGGATTATTTATGTATACATCTGTTAGTGCGGGAGCTCAAGGAGCGCTAAATGATTTTAGAAAATATATAGATAATCAATATGGGGCTTCTATTCAGTTAGAGTTAAACCTAGGTAACTTATCTTTTTATAATCAATTTACTGGCACTTATAGCAGCACAGATAATTTTGAGGATGTTGGGGAGAACCCCATTAAAAGATATTCTTGTGCAGATGGCTTAGACTATAACTATTTAGGAATATTAAAATATTCATGTGATAAAATGGATAACTCTATAAAAATTAATTATAAAAGTAAGGAGGATGCTTTTTATGGAATAGTTAACAGATATGAGCTTATCCCTGGAGAGAAAATATTTTATGCGTGGTATGAGTATGGAAAAGTACTAAAATATATGAGCCAATTTAAAGACTTAAAAGCAGAATATAAAGGCGTAATAAAAAGGAACCAAGATTTTTCTAATTTAGATTTTACTCTTGGCTATTTAAACACTAGCGTAGATAAAAAGCATAAAATATTTCCTGCAGAGTATTCTCAAAATTACTCTATAAATAATTTTTACGCCAATATTAATAAGAGTTTTTTATTTGCAAGTAGTTCTTTCTTAGTTGCTAATCTTAATGCTTCGTTTCAAAATGGAAGTGGAACAGCAATAGAAGAGCTTAATGCTTTGCTTGATACAGAAATTACACAGAAAACTGATCTACTAGCTAGCGACTATGCTTTTAGGGTATCCTCTAACTATTCTATAGGATTTGGGCTCAAATATTCATACATAGTAAATAAAGCAAAAGGCCAGACTTGCTGGATAAAATGCGACTATCTATATAAGCAACTAAGTAAAATAGCAGATATGCCAAGTAAATTAAGCTCTTTGATTAGCTTAAATGAGAAAGATAGTAGAAAATATTTTAATATTTCTGTGGGTTTTAATTTTTAAAATACAATAAATAACATATTAAGAAAATAATTAATGAAAAATTTAACAAAAAATTGGCTTAGATACCTATTACAATGGGGTGTAGTCTTAGCTATTGTAGCATTTGCCTTTAAAATATTTGGTAATGAAACATTTGACCCCGAAGCATATTGTCCTTTTGGGGGTTTACAAACTTTTGCCACATATTTGGTAAGGGGCTCTATGGCATGTAGTATGACAGCTACGCAAATTATGATGGGAATATGTCTTGCTGTTGGAGTAATTTTATTTAGTAGATTATTCTGCTCTTACTTATGTCCGCTTGGAACTTTAAGTGAATATCTAGGCAAACTTAGAGCAAAATTAAAAATTAAAGAAATAGTAATTGCAAACGGTAGTGTTTTAGATAATATTTTTAGAGCAGTAAAATATATTTTGCTTTTTACCATATTCTATTTTACAGTAACTAATTCGGAGCTTTTCTGTAAAAATTTTGATCCTTACTATGCATTTGCAACAGGATTTAAAGGTGAATTAACAGTTTGGATGGCATGTATTTCTATTTTTATTTGCTTCCTTGGCAATTTCTTTATAAAAATGTTCTGGTGCAAATACATCTGTCCGCTAGGTGCAATAAGTAATGTATTTAAATTCACTATTACATTTGTAGGACTTCTTTTAATCTTCTTTGGTTTAAACTCATTAGGTTTAACTGTTGCTTGGGAGCTTCTATTAGCCCTTACCTGTATAATTGGCTATTTGTACGAAATTATTTTTAAGGCTTCAAAGATCTTCCCGATACTTAAAGTTACTAGAAGAGATGATTTATGTAACAACTGCGGAGTTTGTGCTAAAAAATGTCCTTATTCTATAGATGTAAATAAGTTAAAAACAGTTAAATCTGTTGACTGTACATTATGTGGGGAGTGTATTTCTAGCTGTAATAAAAGTGCGTTACAGATTAATAAATGCAACTCATTAAGGTGGGCACCTGCAATTCTTTCTGTAGTTCTATTTGCACTAGCTATATATTTAGGAACCACAGTGGAACTTCCTACAATAGATGAAAAATGGGGAACAGAAGAGCAGCAAAATGAACACTTAGAGAAGCTTACCGTAGATGGTTTACGTTCTGTAAAATGCTTTGGTAGTTCTAAAGCATTCTCTGCCCAAGTGCAAAAGATTTTAGGAGTATATGGCGTTGCAACTTATGTTAAACATGCCAGAGTGGTAATATTATATAATCCAGCAGAAACAGATCCAGCAAAGATAAGGGAGGCTATTTATACTCCAACTAAATTTAAGGTTAATCATCCATCTACCCAAGATTCACTTATAAAAGTTGTAACTATTAGAACAGAAAATATGCATGATAAAATGGATCCTAACTATTTGGGAATGCAATTCAGAAATTCTGGTAGAAAATATATTGGCTTAGATACTCAGTACGCTTGTCCTATAATTGTAAGAGTATATTGTGCTTTAGATGAAGCTATTGTTGAAAAACTATACAAAGAAAGGGTTGTGATGAAAACTCGTCAAATACCTGTGCATGGTGGTGGGGTAAAAACTATTGATGTAGATTATAAGTTTGTATCAATAGAAAAACAGATAGATACGATTACTAGAAGAGAGTTTTTAGAAAGTCAATTTAAAACTTTTGAAAAACAATATAAAACTAATATAGAAAAATATGGTTTAGACAATACAGAGACCTTTGAATTACCTTATCCAAATTTGGATAAGCCATTGGTTACAAGGAGTATACCTTATTTATCTTCTCATTTATCACAAACAGATGGTATGTTAGAAATGAGAACTATTCTTAACGGAAATGACGAATATGCCTTTGTGTTTACATTTGATAAGAGTGTTATGAATAAAGAAAAATTAATGGAAGTACTTAGGGCGCCAAAATGGACAATTAAAATGAAGGATGGTTCTATAGATATTGTTGATGCAAAAATAAGCTTTTAACTATAAGAATTAATTTAATGAAAAAACTATTATTAACCATGGCAACAATTTTTATGTTGTTGCCACGGGTTTCAAAAGCAGACGAGGGAATGTGGATGGTTCAAATGTTTGAGAACTCTATATATCCTCAAATGAAAAAGAAAGGCTTAAAATTAAGCGCAAAAGAGATTTATAATGAGGATGTTGCAAATGCTCTAAGTAGTGCAATTGTGTCTTTAGACTTTGGTTGTACAGGCAGTATGATCTCTCAGAAAGGACTTCTAATTACTAATCACCATTGTGCTTACGGTGATATATTTGGATTAAGCACAAAAGAGCATAATTATTTAGAAGAAGGTTTTTGGGCAAAAACAATGGCAGAAGAAAAACCTATTAAAGGTAAGAATGCTTTGTTTTTAAGGAAAGTTATTGATGTAAGTTTAGAAGTAGAAGAGGAGATAAATAAATTACAGAAGCGTAACTTTAAAGGGATGATGCTTAGGAGGATATACAAGATAATAGAAGAAAGATATAAAAAACAGAACCTTGGATATGAGGCTATATGCTCATCTATGTGGAATGGAGAGCAATATTATGTGTTTTTATACGAAGTATATTCTGATGTAAGATTAGTTGGAGCTCCTCCTGTATCTATTGGAGCTTTTGGTGGTGAAATTGATAATTGGGGTTGGCCTCAACATAAAGGAGATTTTGCTATTTACAGAGTATATGCAAACGAAAACGGTAAACCGGCTGCTTTTTCTAGTAAGAACGTTCCATTAGTACCAAGCAGAACTCTAAATATTTCTGCCAAAGGCCTTAAACCAAATGACTTTACCATGATTATGGGGTATCCTGGTAGGACAAATAGG
>CAXYUL010000115.1:0-6408 GCA_964292095.1 uncultured Bacteroidales bacterium
CTCTGCTCTCTCTATTATAATCCAATATTTCTTTTTTAAAAGCCTCTAAAGAGCGAGAATTTTCTTTTTTTATTTTGTCTATAATTTTTACAATAATTAACAACTGCAATGAAACAATAAGTATTATAGCAAATAATACAACTAAATTCATAATCTTAATAATAATTTTAATGGTTAGACTATCTTATTTGCGAATATACTCAAAAGAATCATTTACATCTAATAAATATTAAAAAATTCTTTTGCCAAGTAAAAAAAAACCATACCTTTGCAAATAGTAAAAGCTTATACTATATAATATGATACTTAATAAACAAGTGGGTGTATATTTAAACTTAGTACATAATAAATTTAAATTATACATTACTACAATTTTTCAAAAAAAAGGGCATAACATTACCCCAGAGCAATTTTTGCTTATGGATGCTTTATGGGACAATGGGATACTCTCTCAACAACAAATTGCAGACACTATTTTAAAAGACAAAAATTCCATTGTAAAACTCATTGATGGACTAGAGAAAAAGGGTTTAGTAAAAAGAGTTTCTGATGCTCAAGATAGGCGTCAAAATCTCATAGAATTAAGTCCCTATGCACTTAGTATTAAAGATGATGTAAGTAAGGCAGCTATGGATGCGGTCAACCTTATTATTAAGGATATTCCAACATCAGAAATGTATATATTTATTAAAGTTTTAGCTAAAATGGCAGAAAACATGAGCGGAGAAGAGGAGTTTCATAAATTACTAGAAAACTTAAATACTAAAGCTAGTCTTCCCGACACAAATAATATTTAATTATGGGTAAATTATACGATAAATTAACAGAAGATTACAGAGTTAAAGAAGGCTTACATGCTTGTATTAACTGTGGAACATGCACAGCTGTGTGCCCTGCAGCCGAATTCTACAAATATGACCCTAGAAAGATTGTTGATATTGTACAATCTAAGGATGATACAGAAATAGAAGAACTACTTAAAAGTGAAACTATATGGTATTGTGGCGAGTGTATGTCTTGTGTAACTAGATGCCCTAGAAAAAATGCACCAGGTTTGGTAGTAATGGCTCTTAGAAATTTATCATTAGAAATGGGCTATTTTATAAATTCAGAAAAAGGAAGGCAGCAATATGCATTAACCAAAGTATTAACATCCAATATTTTAAATTACGGTTATTGTGTATATCCGAGAACTTTTAAGGCAGAATTACACCCAGAGGCTGGTCCTATATGGGAGTGGATAGAAAAAAACATAGAAGACGTATATGCAAGAAACGGAGCTAATCTAGAAGGAGGCGGCAGAGGAGCTTTAAGAAAAATTCCTAAAGAAGACCTAGACGAGCTTAAAAAGATATTTGATATAACAGGTGCTACTAAGAGAATAGAAACAGTAAATAAGCTTTCTATGCAAAAAGCTAATGAGTTAGGCTTAAGCGAAGAAGAATACTTTAATAAGGTATTTAGTCAAAGCGAAAAAGACCACTTAAATAAATAATAGAAAACAATGATATACGAAGGTAAAAAAAAGATATGGCAAGATTATCAAAAGGAAATTCCAGACGATAATTATTTTTATGTGAGAAGTTGTATTAGACAGGCTTTTTTCCCAGCTTCTGAAAAAACATTTTTAGATATTTGTAATAATAAATTACATAAGAATTTTTTTGAGACAGAGCACCATACCACTTGTGGTGGCATTGCTTATCATTCAGATACTATTCCCCAAGAAACTGCAATGACAATAATTGCTAGGCAATTTGCTCTTATGAATAAATATGGATTTGAAAATTATGTTTGCTCATGCATCACCTCATTTGGTCTATACACAGAAACCCTAGAAACTTGGCATGAATTTCCAGAATTAGAAGCTAAAATTAAAGATAATTTATGGAAAACTTGCAAATTAGAATTTGCTAAACCAAAGTATTTAGCTCATGCAAGTGATATAATTTATAAATTTAGGAATCTTATTGCAGAACAAGCAAAATTTAAACTTATAAACAAAGACACAGGTAAACCTCTAAGAGTAGTTGAACATATAGGCTGTCATTATTCTAAAATGTTTCCATCTAAAGGTGTAGGTGGTGCAGAATATCCATATGTTCTTACTGGAATGATTGAGGCATGGGGCGGAGAGGTAATAGATTATCCAGAAAGAAGGCACTGCTGTGGTTTTGGCTTTCGTCATTATTTAATTAAAAGTAATAGAGGATATTCATTATCTAATACTCATAAAAAATTTGAGAGTATGGAGCCTTTTAAACCAGATATGATTATAACCAATTGTCCTGGATGTCCATATTTTTTGGATAGATGGCAATACGTAATTGCCGAGATGGAAGGAAAAACCTATGGCGAACAAGGGCACGGAATACCGGTATTTACATACGAAGAAGTAGCAGGCCTTGTAATGGGTTATGCCCCTTGGGACCTTGGCCTGCAAACTCACCAAATAGGCGTAGAACCTTTATTAGACAAAATTGGAATTCCGTATAATTTGCAAGATAAATATAAAGGACTAAATGGCAAAGATTTAGGAAAACCAGAATTCTCTCTATGTATTAAATAATTATTTTATAAATTTCATTTAAAAAAAATATATGAATAATAACATAATAGTCATTGGTGCAGGTCCTGCTGGATTAGAAGCTAGTGCTCAGTTATTTAAGATGGGCTATAATGTGTTTTTAATTGAAAAAACAGATAAATTAGGTGGTCATTTGGCTCAATGGGATAGGTTGTTCCCTTTGGGTATAAATTCTAAAGATGTTCTAAACCCTCTAATTGAGAACCTTAATGGGGTAAAATATTTTTTAAATACACAAATTACAAGTATAAATTTATTAGATAAGAGCTATAATGTTATTCTGTCTAATGGAATTACAATTTTAGCAAATGCCGTTCTACTTACAACAGGCTTTGATTTATTTCCTGCCGAGAAAAAAGAAGAATATGGCTATGGTATTTATAATAATGTAATTACAAATGCCGAATTAGAAAAATATTTTAAAACTAAAAACGATAGCAGGATAGTTTCACCTAAAAAAATAGGATTTGTTCATTGTGTGGGGTCTAGAGATGAAAAAGCTGGCAATAAACATTGTTCTAAAGTTTGTTGTGCTACCGCAGTTAAACAAGCATGTGAAATTAAAGCTGAGTTCCCAAATGCAGATGTTTTCTGTTTTTATATGGATTTAAGAATGTTTGGGAGGAATTACGAAGATTTATATTTAAAAGCTCAAAAAGAATATTCAATTAGATTTATCAGAGGTAGAGTATCGGAGGTTGCAGAGAATATAGACAAACAAGTTGTTATAAAAGCTGAAGATACCCTTAGCGGAAAACCTCTAAAGATTAGTTTAGATTTATTAGTTCTTATGTGCGGAATGAATAATTCTAAAGATGGGGTAAAAATTGGTGGTATGATTGGAGCTAACATTGCAGATGATGGATTTTTTGAGGCAAAACACTCAATTTTTAACTTGTTAGAAAGTGAGAAACAGGGTGTCTTTTATGCAGGAGCTGCAACTGGCCCAAAAACATTACCAGAAACCCTTAATGAAGCAAGGGCAGTTTGTTTAAATATAAATAACTATATAAAATCTAATGAGTAATGTCAAAGTTTGGATATTCACTATCTCCTAGTTCTGGAATAGATTTAGATAATATTGATAAAACAAAGTTTAATCTATTAATAGAAAAAGAACGAGATATTCTTAAATGTATAGCATGTGGATCTTGTACTGCATCTTGTACATCAGGCAAATTTACTCCAACTAGTTTGAGGTCTGTAATTCTAGCTCTTCAAAATGGAGATGATGCAAAGGCTTATGATCTAATTAAAGGATGTATGCTCTGCGGCAAGTGTTACATGGTCTGTCCTAGAGGCATAAATACTCGCAACCTTATAATTTCTATTTGTCAAACCTATAATTTTAAATAAATGAGAGAGAGAATTTTAGGTGGCTACGATAATTTTGTGCTGCCATTTATGTTTGGAATGTTATTTATCATTTGCTACCTTTTAATTGGATTAATTAGGATACTTAAACATATTCCAGCCAAGGATAGAAAAAAGTTGCTTATTTCATTTGTAACACCACGAATAATTTTTAAGAATATAAAAGATATTATTTGTGATTGCCTTATACACGTTAAAATTTTTAAAAGAAAAGCCATACTAGGATATATGCACGCTAGCATTGCCTTTGGTTGGTTTATGCTTATTGTAATAGGTCATATAGAGGTTGCTTTATATGTACCTCAAAGAAATGGAGTTTTATACTATCCTGTGTTTTTTAGGTATTTTGTAAAACAAGAAGGAGATGTTAGTCTTAGGGGTGCTTTTTTCTTTTTTTTAATGGACTTTTTCTTATTGGTGGTTTTAAGCGGAATTGGTTTGGCCATTTATAAGCGCATTCATTCTATTGCCCTTGGAATGAGACGTACAACTCAGCCAAGCTTTGCAGATAGAGTAGCATTATATTGTTTATGGTCCATATTCCCACTTAGATTATTAGCCGAAAGTTTTACAGCAGGAATAAGTGGTGGAAGTTTTCTCACAAAACCTATGAACTGGCTTTTTGCAAACTTTCTAAGTAACGATCTTCATATTTTACCAACATGGTGGGCATATTCAATTGTATTGGGACTATTTTTAATAGCTATGCCATTTAGTAGATATATGCATATTCCAACTGAAGCTTTTTTAATAGTTCTAAGAAATGCTGGTTTAAAAGTAACAAGGCCACGTAAGGGATTTGCAGAGGCAGAGATTTATTCTTGCTCTAGCTGTGGTATTTGCATTGATGCCTGCCCTATGAATATTCAAAAAAAGAATCTTAAGTATTCTTCTGTGTATTTCATCAGATTTTTAAGAAGACATAATACAAAGAAAATTAATGATATCGCAGAAAAATGCCTTATGTGTGGAAAGTGCGTTGCCTTGTGTCCAGTAGGAATAGAATCGTGTGGAATAAAAAGAGCACAAAGGGGAACTGTAACTAACGATATTAAATACGACTATTCTTATTTAAAAGAACATAAAAATACTGTAAGTGATAATGCTCCAAATATTCTTTATTTTGCAGGTTGCATGACCCACCTTACTCCATCTATAATTGACTCTATGGATAAGATCTTTAAATTGTCGGGAAGTAAATACTTATTTGCAGATAAAGATGGAGGTGTATGCTGTGGAAGACCACTAATTCTTGCAGGAAGAACTAATGCAGCTAAAGAGCTGATTAAGAAGAATACAGAGCTAATTTTGTCTTCTGGCTGCTCAACCCTTGTCCTTTCTTGTCCTATTTGCCTTAAGGTTATTAAAGATGAATATACATTACCAAATATTAAAATAGTTCACCATACTCAGTTTATTAATGACCTTATTAATAATAAGTCTATTACACTTTCTAAAACAAATGATTCTTTTGTTTACCACGATCCATGCGAACTTGGTAGAGGTTGTAAAATATATAATGAGCCAAGAAATATTCTAAATGCTATTGGTCAATTAAAACTTGCAGAAAAGGAAAAAGAAGAAAGCATTTGTTGCGGTGGTAGTTTGGGTAGCTTAACTTTAACATATGAAGAAAGAAATAAGATTACTCAAGGTTCTATAAATTCCTTAATAATTAATCACCCAGAAAAGATAGTTACAGCCTGTCCACTATGTCTTAAAACATATTCTGACCAATCTCCTATCTTAGTTGAGGATATATCAAAAACTGTTGCAGATAATATTTGCAAAAATTAGTAAAATGGTTTACTTTTGCATACAAATTTAAATAATTAATTTTCAAATGGAGATTCAAGCAAGCGAATACCACCTAATGAATTGTGCTTCTAAAAGAGAGTTCAAAGATACCGGATGGTTATTATCAGACCCCCAAAACACAAGTCCATCCTTAATTAGGGCAGTTTATAATAAAAAACAAATTGAAATTAAAGATAGTTCTTATGGCTTTTATAAATATGCAGATTGGTTGCCAATAAAGCGAGTGCTTAAAAATACTTTCCCTCCTATTACATATAAAAGCGAGAATCTAGCAAAAGAACTTGGCTTAACCAATTTATATATTACTTTTTCTGGGTATTGGCCAAAAAGGGGAGCATATATGCAAACTTGCTCGTTTAAAGAAACAGAAGCATATTCTGTATGTGCCAGACTACCAGAAGAATCATTTAAAATGATAAATGGCAAGCCTAAAAAGACCCTTGTTGTTGCATCAGCTGGAAACACAGCTAGAGCATTTGCACAAGTTTGTTCAGATAACAATATTCCATTAGTAATTGTTATTCCATACGAGAATAGAAGTGCACTTTGGTTTAAAAATCCTCTTAATTCTTGTGTTAAAATAATTTGTACCCCAGCCAATAGAGATTAATTTGATGCAATAGCACTAT
>CAXYUL010000116.1:0-6361 GCA_964292095.1 uncultured Bacteroidales bacterium
AAGTTCAAGTGATGCCCCTCATATGGTTGTTGGACTATTAAATAATAACTCAGAGAGAAATGGGAAAATTATTTTTAAGGCTAATGACGTAAATTTTGTTAGTGAGACTCTGTATGTTTCTCAGTCTTCTCCCGATATATTTTTAAGAAAAGCCCTAGAAAGTTTTTATAAATCTACAAATGGTGATAATTGGAACATTAATACTAATTGGCTATCTAACAAGCCTTTAGATGAATGGCATGGAGTAAACTCTTATTCTGATGGCAGCTTGTATTTAATGCTTGCAAATAATAATCTTAGTGGCTCTTTACCAAATGATATAGGGAATATAGAATTTTTGGAAAATTTATTTTTAGAGGGCAATAAGCTATCGGGTGAAATACCAGAATCATTTTATAGATTAAAAAATTTAAAAAAATTAGATCTTTCTGGGAATAATTTAAGAGGTAGTTTTAATGGGATAAAAAACTGTAAAAAATTAGAATCCCTAATAATGTT
The DNA here is from genome assembly GCA_964292095.1 of uncultured Bacteroidales bacterium. Lineage (GTDB taxonomy): Bacteria > Bacteroidota > Bacteroidia > Bacteroidales > UBA932 > Egerieousia. The sequence goes on from CAXYUL010000116.1 coordinate 499, forward strand.
TCCTAATCCAGGAATCTCTTTGAGCCTAGTAAGTTTGTTAGAACTAGATAATTTAGAAAGAGTTGCATTAAATTATGTAAATATTGACGAGAGCATACCAGAAGGTATTAATAAGCTCAAAAAACTTAAGGCTTTAACTTTAAGTGATTGCAAATTAACCGGCGAACTTCCTAGTTCTCTGTTTTTTATGGATAATTTGGAGTACTTATTTTTGAATAATAACAACTTAAGTGGTAAGCTCCCTAATTCTTTTGCTAATCTTACTAAATTAGAGGTGCTTTTTTTAAACAATAATAATTTTAGTGGGCAGGTACCAGTTTCTATGGGCTTTATGAAAAATCTAAGAGCGTTATCGCTGTATCTTAATAATTTTACTGGATGTATTCCACAAACTATTCAACATTTACCAAACTGGGGAAACAGTATTTCAGAATTTTCTGTATGTAGGCAAAAAGATGGTACAGATTTGTCTTTAGATAAATATACTGTAGGTGATCTTATATATGAAAAAAAATCTAACACAAATGAATATGCTCCAGTTGCTGTTGTTTACACATTAACTGATAATAATTATCAGAAACTAAGTGAGCAAGATTTGGCTTCTAGTTATGCTCTTGCCATTTCTCTAGAGGAGAATAAATTAAAGTGGAGCACAGAGTTTTCCAATACGGGTGCTATTAGTAGAGAGAGCGGAAAAAATAACTATAATAGTCTTATTAACTATTTAAATAGAGCTTCTAAAGATATAAGTACCTATCCAGCTTTTGAGTGGTGCTTGTCTTTTAATGAAAGATACCAAGCAAATAATAAAGCAGAAAGCAAATGGTTTCTCCCAGCACCAAAAGAAATAAGAGATATAGTTCCAAGTATCGGGAAGGTTAATACTACAATTAAGCATCTAAGCACTTATAATGCAGCTTTAAGGCCTATAGAAAATTCTCTAACTAGCTCTTGCGAATATATTGTAAATAATGCCAACGATAATAGTGCAGAGAGTGTGTTAATTAGAATGGCAATAAGGGTGAGCTTTAATTCTACCTCACTAGATGTAGATCAAGAGGCAGTTAAAAATATAGAGCACAATGTAAGAGCAATTAAATATTGCTCACCAAGGTAATACTTGCCCATATACTTAGAACTTTTTATCACCTTATATTTGAGTAAATACTAGCAGCCTTTGAGCTCTCTAATAAATTGCTCAAAGGCTGCATAGTAAATTAAGTTATTACACTATTTACTGCTAAAATTTGATATCATCTATATTTTTTATTCCAGTGATAATATAATTATCAAATTCCGTAAGTTTATGCCACTCAAACAGTAAAGAGTCTTGTCCGTGTCTTCCAAAGCTTATTCTATTATGCAAATATCTGTTTATCCCATCTTTATAAATAATCAAAGGATAGTAAGAATAGCAGTAATCGAATGCGTAAGTATGAGCCACATACGGTCCTAAGTTAATTATATCACTAAGTTTTAGAATTGGCTTTTTATGATAACTTTCAGTTCTATAATCTATTTCAGATTGAAGATTATTTTTAGGAAGCCAAATTTCTTTTAATTCAGAACAATTCTTAGCTTTAATAGATGTTAGCATAGAACACATATCTGCCTTTATCTTTTGTAGTTTGCGGCAAAATTCAATGGTTGCATACGCCAACTGCTTACAGTCATCTAATATTATTTCTTTAAGTTCTCCACATGAGTGGCACTTAAACATCGATAATTTATTTAAATTAGAAAGTTGAAGCTTACTTAATTTCTCATTCATCTGGCAATCTAAAATTTCTAGATTTGTTTGTCCCGAAAACACTAAAGAAGTAAGCTCATTGTTTGCTGTACACTTCACATAATTTAAAACAGGTAAAATACCTATAGTAATATTTTTAATAGCAGTATTATGTATGAATAATTCCCTTAGCTTTTTATTATTATCTATATTAATGCCACTTAAGTCCTTCATAGACGAACAGTCTAGGTACTCTAAAGATTCACAAGGAGAAAAATCTAAATAATCCACATTACAAAGCGTAAATGTAGCCTGTTTAATAGTTTTTTGTCCCGAAAAATCGAAATTTTGAAAAGATGTGTTTTCGGTGTAAAACTCGTATAAGTTTGGACAGGATTCGGTAACTATCCCTTTAAAACTTGCCCAACTAGAATTTAATTTATATAGCTTAGGGCAGTTAACAACTTTAATATTGCCAATTTTAATTTTATTGATATCAGAACCATAACCTCTTAAAATTAATTCTTGCATTTCTGGTAAATTCTCTATTAATACATTTTCTGCAACAGTAATATTCAGTTGTTTAATATTAGTGCCATGCCCACTGTATTTAATATTTAATGGTACTAGAGAGTTGGTATATAGGTCTGTTAATTTATTACAACTAATTATCTCTAAATTAGACATAGGATTATAAGAAGAAGATAAATCTTTTAATAATGGACAATTTTTAATACTTAATTGTTCTATTACGTTATTGCCACATTCTACTCTAGTAAGATTGGGCATATTATCTATTGATAAAGACTTTAATAAATTTTTTTCAGTAGATATATCCTTAAGTTCTTTACATTTATCAAATTTTAAATTCTTTAGTTTTGAATCGTTGCAGTAGAACTCTACTAATTTAGTACAAATATTTAAATCTAAGGATTCGATAGGAGTTTTGTTAATTTCTAAAAATTCTAAATTAGCACATTTGCTTAAATCTAAACTACTTATTTTAGTTGAATCAATCAATAAAAATTGTAAAACACTAGTGCTTGGCAATTGTAAAGTATTTATTTTGTCACCTTGTAAACCAATTACATTAAGTTTATCAAACTTAGATAAATCTACACTTTGGCTAAATGTATTATCTGCAATAGCAAATTTAGTCATCTTAGTATTAGCACTAATATTAAGTTTAGAAAGTTTATTCCCCATAAGCATTAGCTTTTTTAGCTCAAGATTATTGGATAGATCTACAGTTGTTAACTTGCCAACTAGCTCAGATAAATCCTCAACGTCCACTTCTGGCAAACCCAATTCATCATTATATTCCGTATAATCAAAATCCCCACCTATACAATACAGAATTTTAAGATTTTCAAAGTTCTCTATTCCGTCTAAAGAATAAATTTCACTTGTATTTAGTCCTAAGGAGTCAACTTTGGCTGCCTCTTGTGAGTCTATAAGACCGTCTTTGTTTAAATCATAGTTTTTGAGCACGTATGCCCTAAAATTTGCGTCGGGAAGATTAACATTATATGCAGCTTGGCTTACATCAATTATAACTTTTTTACCAGCTCCTTCTATTTCTACCTTTGCACTTCTTTGTGTGCCCTTGTTAGCTTGTACCTTAAAGCTCAACTCTTTAGATTCTAGAGCTTTTGTATCTGTGCGGCTTATCCAGTCTACGCCGTCTTTAATTGTTACATTGTAATTTACATTGTATTTAATAGGTACTTTAAAATCGCCCCCAGCTGCTTCTATTGTAATACTGGCGTCTTTTCCCTCTAGTATGTCTTTTTGTAATTGTTTAATTACCACTTCTTTACTAGAGTTGCCGCATACAATTTTTACTTTAGCTTCTCTAGCATCTGGCGTTTGGTTTTCTTCTGCTTTAAAGTTTAGAGTAAAACTACCTGCTACTCCGCTTTTAGGGTTAACATCTAGCCATTTACTAGAGCTATTGCTCATGTCTATAATGCTTAAGCTCCAATCTAAATTTGATGTGAGTTTTAGGTTAATATTTTCTCCTGTAGATTTTACAGCAGATAGCGCCTCTATAATAGCTTGTGCTCCTGGTTCTTCCTTAATTTGAGGAATTATTTCTTCTGGTTTTTGATTTTTATCGCATGAGGCTAGCAATAGAGTTATAACACAGAAAGAAAGTAAGGTTCTTAATAATGTTTCATAATATTAGGTAATTATGTTCAAATTTAATCATAATACATTTTAGTTGTACATGTATATAGGTTCAAATTGGTTCATTTTTAAAGAACTACACCAACTGATAGACCTATTGAGGAGTTGTTAAATTTAAAGAAATAGTTGTATTGTCCTTTAATGAATAGTGTTTTATAAAGGATAAAATTTATGCTGGCTGTTAAACCGTAATCTTTATAGTCTAAAAAGCCTTGTGCATATCCAGCAGATAAGTGTATTCTTTCTTTTAAAAGATATTTTAGGCTTATAGCTCCTAATATAAAGTTTCTGTTACTAATCTGGCTTTCTTCTTTGATAGACAAATAGTTATATGCAATGCTTGGGCTTAGGATAAGGTTTTTATATAGTCTTAAGTTTAGCTCTGTGTTTAAATTGGCACCAATTGATTTTAGGCTAAGAAAGCTGCTTGCGCCTGCGCTTATATTAAAAAAGAGCATTCTGTCTGTTGGCGCAATTTTGTATGTTAAATCTGGATTTTGGCTATCAAGAACCTTAAATTTATATGTTCCTTTGGGGTATAGTTTTATTGGCCCAATCTTTTTTGAGTAGTATTTGTCGGGAATAAGGGTAATAATTCTTACATTGTCAAATTGTTGAGGTGTAAAGTAGAGAGTATCTACATAAACCATTGCATTTTTGTCTTTACCTTTGTTTAATAGAGGGATAACTTCCTCCATGTTTGTTTTATAGCTTAGCCTTATGGGACTTTCAATTATTATTCTTGTTGCAGTTTTTCCATTTATCATTTTGGTGCAAATACTTGTTGAGTCTAAACCACCCTCTATTTTTAGCGTTCTTTGCCCAAAAGAGTTATGGACCAGCAGTAAAAAAGTAGTTAATAGTAACAAGTATTTTAGCATATTATTTAAATTCAAAATTTCCTAATTGGTAAATATCTTCTGTTGGAAGTACTACATTGTTTAATATGTAGGGTTGCCAGGTTCTAATATGTACAAGCATTTCTTTATTGCTAATAAACTCAATTCCCATAAATAGCCAGCCATCGTCGTTGTATGTTGTTGAACGCCACGATTGTTTTAGCGTAACACCATACATATTTGTGATAGATGGATGTTGCATAATTTTAATATTGTCAAAAAATAAATTAACAAAGCGATTCTTGCCAAAAATCTCAGCTAATTTCTCTAGGTATTCGGCTTTGTTATACAAATTATATTCAATTTTTTCTTTGCTTAATCCATAGTGCGTGTTCTCTTCGTAGACCTTTACAGAGTACACATAGCCTGTAATAATTAGAGCATCATTGCTAAAAATTTTTGAAATAAAGTCTAAATCTTTTCTACAATATGCGGTCTTAAAATTTTCTATAAAATCTAAGATGTTTTTGCGCCTATTAAGATCTGTGCTATTTTTACTTTCATTAATTACATTATTATATAAATGTTTCTCTATAGAAAAATGTAAGCTACTTATTTGTCCGTTAGGATTATAATTGATTACTGCATAAATTACTTGTCTACTATCTTTAAATTTAATGGGAATACCTCTTATTTGATATCCATTAGAAGTAATAATTCCGGCATATTGTAACTTATTAGTATCAATTGTAAATTGTGTGTTATCCCATAGCCTTAAAATATTGTTTAAGGCGTATTGGCTAATGCACTCAGGTGGGAAATTTGGCTTTATATTTTGTGTAAAAGATTTATTAATTTTGTCAAAAACTATAGATGTATAGTACCCCATTTTTTTGCCAATTTTAGAGTCGGGGATATTGTCTATATAAATAGATTTAACTGTTTGTGCATTTAAATATGTACAGGTAAAAAATAGAGCAATTACAATATAAAAGGTCTTTTTCATAGATTTATTAACTTTCCCAAAGGTACATAAACCACTAAATTTTAGCAAATTTATCTTTAAGTTTAATTATTAAATGGTTCAAGTTTGTTCAATTACTAT
>CAXYUL010000117.1:0-6359 GCA_964292095.1 uncultured Bacteroidales bacterium
AATGGTGCAAAAATTAGAATATTGCGTCCACCTTGCTGCATAAATGATGCTTCGTGTAGTATGCCTAGTTTTGTTTCTACAATAATTTTTGAGCAAGTAAACATCATCATCGCAGGCGCAAGGCCAAAACTAACCATATCGGCCAGAGAGTCTAGCTCTTTGCCCATAGGGGAGTAGGCTTTTAATAATCTAGCAGCAAAACCGTCTAGAAAATCAAATATAGCTGATAATATTATGGAATAGAATGCAAATTTAAAGTTACCACCCATTGCATATATTGTAGCAAAACAACCACTTAAAAGATTTAATGATGTAATAGTGTTGGGAATATATTTTCTAATGCTCATTGTTTTTTTTGCAAAGATAATATTTATTGCTTTAAATAATCTTTTTTATCTATGCGTATTGTGGGAGTGTTAACTATAATTATAAATATAGTATTAAAATAAAAAGAGGATGATAAAAGTAAATTAATACGTTTTATCATCCTCTAATTGCTTTATATATAATGTTTTAATTACATATATAATCAACTAATTCTAGTACTATTTAATTCCTAACTTTGCTCTTATTTCTTTTGGAATAGAGTTTTTATGTACTAAAAATGCTATTGTTTTGCCTTTTACATAATCGCTAGACATATAGTGATAACCTGTTCCGTTTCTCTCTGTTCCCCAAGAATTTTTAGTAATATAGTATTTTGCACCTTCTTGGTCTTTAGCTATTCCAACAATATGCTCTAAATGATCGTCTGTAGTTGTAAAGTTCTCAAACATAGCTTGTCTGCTTTCTTGTGTAACAGGCTCTTCTTTAACTCTTTCTTTTAAATCATTTAGTCCGTTAGGGGCACTAAGTGCTATTAATTTAGAAAAATTATAAGATTTCTCACTAACGTCTCCATCCCATGCTACAGTATAACCATTATTAATAGCATTATCTACTACAGCCATCATTTCATCTAATGGTAGGTTGTATGATTTGCCATAATCCCAGTTATCAGATACTTCTACTGTAATTGCTTGGTAGAATGGATGGTGAGTAAAGCTAGTAATTTCTACATAATCATCAGCATTTAGTCCTAAACTCTTGTAGAACGATTGTGCGTTATAATCTTTACCGTTATAGTTAAACTTGCTAGGAACTTTACCTAAGTAAGCATCTCAAAGACCATCTATAAGCTCTTTAGGAGCTCTTTCATTTAGTTCAACAGCTGTTTTACTTATTGTATTTACATATTTTTGAAGTGCACTATGATTGTGAGTTGTAGAGTTATAGTTTATGCCGTTATAAAATTTGTCGGGAATAAGACCATATTTATCCATTGCTATGGTGAAAATATGAGCTACGCTACCAGGGCCTAAATTTCCTCTTCCTCTTCTTAGGTAATTGTCGGCAATTCTATCTTCGTATACTTTTCTTACAATGTACATTTCAGATAAATCATGCTCACCCTTACCCATTCTCATAAGTTCAGATTCTATAAATGATGTTGTTGCAAAGCACCAACAAGTACCCGTTCTAGCTTGGTTCTTTACTGGTGTAGCAGGATTTTGTTTAACTACAGTAAATTCATATGTATACTGTGCAAACGCAGCGGTACTCAAGCAGAATACCAAAATTAAAAGTGAAGTAATCTTTTTCATGTTTATTTTGTGTTTAAGGTTAGTTTATACCTAATTTTTTTGCTATATCCTTAGGAATAGAATTTTTGTTTACTACTATATTTGTAGTTTTATATTTTACATATGGCTCAGAAACATACCATATTCCTTTGTATGCCCCACTAAGGCCCCAAGAATTTTTAACCATATAGTATTTTGTTCCATTCTGATCTTTAGCAATACCATAGATATGCATGCCATGGTCATCTGTAGTTGTTCCCTCGTCAAATCCTTGTTGTCTCATTTCTTGAGTAATAACAAGCTCTTTTCCAGGAGCATTTTTGTTATATAAAGCAGCCTCTTTAGCTTCTTTAGATACACCAATCCATTTTTCTTGATCAGAACCAGCTTTTTCTGTTGCAGCAACATCAGGAACAACACCTATACCGTTTCTTCCAAATCCAGCTTCGCTAACATCAGAAGCCCATGCTACTGTATAACCATTCTCTAGAGCATTATCAATAACTTTTGTTAGTTCGTCTAAAGGTAGATTGTATGATAAATCCCAGCGCCAATTGTCGGGAACTTCTAAAACAAATTGAGAATAAAATGGGTGATGAGAAAATGATGTAAGAGATACATAATCATCTGCATTTAATTTAAGCGATTCTGCATATGTTTTTGGAGTGTATTCTTTCCCGTTTACTGTAAAAGTTGTTGGAAGATTGCCTAGATATGCAGCTACTATTCCTTCAAAACCGCTTTTCCAAGCAGTAGAAAGTTTTCTAAGTGGTTTTTTTAAAAGTGCATCTACATAAGCTCTTGTAACAGCATCAAGTTCGCCATGTTTATGCGATTTTTCGCCATAGTTCAAACCTGGCATTTCGGCATCTGGAACTGCCCCATAATGTTTTAGAACGTATAATACGTCTCCAAATGAGCTACCTGGTGAAAAATTTAGTGCTCCGTCTAATCTTAAATATTTCTCGGCTTTATCTGTGTAAGCTTTAGAAACAACAAACATTTCAGATAGGTTTAGACTTGTGTCTGCACCTTTTTTAATTGCTTCACTCTCTAAAAATGAAATAGCTGAAAATGACCAGCATGTACTTGAGCTATTTTGGTTTTTAATAGATGTAATTGGCATTTCTTTTACTACTGTAAAATTATAGCCCATTGGTTTTTGCTCTTGTGCTTTTGCCTTCTTTTGCGCAAAAACGCCAGAAGAAGCAATAGCCATAATCATTAAAATTGAAATACTTTTTTTTAACATTTTAATACTACTTTAGTTTATAATTTAATTTAGTTTAGGTTCATAGGTATTTTTTGTAAATAAGGTTCTTTTTAAGGAATTTTCATAAATTTATGAGACTGTAAAGATATATTCCATTTAGGATTAGCCTTAACGTACTCAACAATTTGAGGCATCATAATTTGCATTTTACTCCATTCTGGCTGCAAATACAACCTACAATGTTTAGAAACGCTCATGCTATTTTCTTCTGCCCATTTAAAGTCATCATAATTTTCTATAATTACTTTAAGCTCGTTTGCAAACTGAAAATTCTCTTTTAATGGGGCTTTCTTTCTTTTAGGAGATAAACAAATCCAATCAAATCTACCGCTAAGTGGCTCACTGCCAGAAGTTTCTAAAAAAATCTCTAAATTGTGTTTCTTTAGTTCATCACAAAGTATATCTAAAGGATACCTCAGAGGTTCTCCACCTGTAACAACAATAGCTTTTGCCGGGTATTGATTTGCTTGATTAACAATTTGTTCAACACTAATAGGTGGAAATTTTTTAGGATTCCATGTTTCTTTAGCATCGCACCAGCTACATCCAACATCGCATCCACCTAATCTAATAAAATATGCTGGTTTACCACTATGATATCCCTCCCCTTGAATTGTATAGAAACTCTCAACTAGGGGAAGTAATTTACCACCTTCTAATTGCGGGAATCTATTATATATATTTGTCATTCTTTAGCTTTTTAAAATTTACACACAAATATATAGTAAATATTTTATATAAAAAATTTTGTAAGCTAAACGGTATCTGCCATTTTGGCAGATGAATATTGATTGGTAGATAATTTGAGAATATATTAGTTAAAAATAAATATTAATAAATGAACATGAGTAACAATCAATCAAACCAAAAAGCCCTAGATCTTTATGCAGTAAATCTAATAGAGATGGCTAAAAAGGGTAAATTAGACCCAGTTATTGGACGTGATGAGGAAATTAGACGTGTTCTTCAGATTTTGAGTAGAAGGACAAAGAATAATCCTATTTTAGTTGGAGAACCGGGTGTTGGTAAAACCGCTATTGCAGAAGGAATTGCACAAAGAATAATACATGGCGATGTAGCTGAAAACTTAAAAAATAAACAAATATATTCATTAGACATGGGCTCCCTTATTGCAGGAGCTAAATATCAAGGCGAATTTGTAGAAAGGCTAAAGGCTGTAGTAAAAGAAGTTATAGACAGCGAAGGTGAAATTATATTGTATATAGATGAAATACACACACTTGTTGGTGCAGGAAAGAGTAGCGGTGCAATGGATGCTGCTAATATTCTAAAGCCAGCTTTAGCAAGGGGTGAGTTAAGAACTATTGGCTCAACCACATTAGATGAGTATCAGAAATATTTTGAGCAAGACAAAGCACTTGAGAGGCGTTTTCAGATGGTAATGGTAGATGAACCAAGTGTAGCAGAAAGTATCTCAATATTAAGGGGTTTAAAAGAAAAATACGAGAATCATCATAAGGTAAGGATAGAAGATGATGCAATAATAGCAGCGGTAGATTTATCTAATAGATACATTACTAATAGGTTTCTTCCCGACAAAGCTATAGATCTAATAGACGAGGCAGCCTCTAAACTTCGTTTAGAGATGAACTCTGTTCCAGAAAAGATAGATGAGCTAAATAGGAAGATAAAACAATTAGAAATTGAAAGAGAAGCAATAAAAAGAGAAGGCAAATCTCCAAAAATGAATGACTTAAACTTGCAATTAAAAGCTGTTCAAGAAGAAAAAAGTGTGTATGATAAGCAATGGAAAGGTGAGAAAGAACTATTAAGCTCTATTCAAAAGAAAAGGCAAGAGTTAGAAGATTATAAACTTGAGGCTGATTCTGCTGAGCGTAATGGAGATTATGCAAAAGTTGCCGAGATACGTTATGGGAAAATAGCTGGTCTTTTAAATGAAATAGAGTCTCTAAATAAAAAGAAAGCAGAAAATCCAAATCCGCTAATAAATGAGGAGGTTGTTCCAGAAGATATAGCAGAAATAGTAGCAAAATGGACAGGTATTCCTGTAAAGAGAATGTTAAAAAGCGAAAAAGAAAAGCTTTTAAATCTAGAAAAAGAATTACATAAAAGAGTAGTAGGGCAGGACGAAGCAATTAAAGCTGTTTCCGATGCTGTTAGAAGGTCTAGAGCAGGTTTGCAAAATGAAAAAAGACCATTAGGTTCATTTCTTTTTTTGGGAACAACAGGCGTTGGTAAGACTGAGTTAGCCAAAGCCTTAGCCGAATTTTTGTTTAATGACGAAAATTTAATGACCCGTATTGATATGAGTGAATATCAAGAAAGCTTTGCTGTTACTAGGTTAATAGGTGCGCCTCCGGGATATGTTGGATACGATGAGGGGGGGCAACTAACAGAAGCTGTAAGAAGAAAACCATATTCTGTAGTTTTATTTGACGAGATAGAAAAGGCTCACCCAGATGTTTTTAATATATTATTACAAGTATTGGATGATGGTAGATTAACTGATGGAAAGGGTAGGACAGTTAACTTTAAGAACACTATTCTTATAATGACTAGTAATGTTGGAAGTGATATTATTCAAAATTATATGACCAAAATTAATGACATTAATAAGGAGCATGCTCTAACAGATTGCAGAAATGCTGTATTAGATGTTTTGAAGAAGAGTGTTAGACCAGAGTTTCTTAATAGAATAGATGAGATAATTATGTTTGAGCCACTTAGTAAAAAAGACATAAATGGAATATTAATGTTGCAAATTAATCAGATAAAAGAATTATTAGAAGAGAAAGGAATAGAGATTAATTTTACAGAAAAAGCACTTAATTACTTGGCTGCAAAAGGATATGATATAGCTTATGGTGCACGTCCAATAAAACGTTTGTTGCAAAAAGAGCTAATTAATGAGTTAGCAACAAAAATTATATCTGGTGATATTAACAAAGAAGAAAAAATAATAGTAGACTATAACAATCAATTAGTTTTTATTAACTCATAATTAAAAATTGTAAATTGTAATAGACAAAGAGGGTGACTAAAAATATAAAAGTTAGTCATCCTCTTTTTTCATCTCCAAACACAGCTTCTGGCTCTATTGGTCCCATACTTCTACAGTATAATCCCTTATCGCTACATAGCTTTTCTCTCGCTATCATATTTTAATTTGAGACATATGCCCCTTAGTAAACATCCCCTGCGCTTGCGCGGCTATAAGTTATGGCCTGCTTGCACTTAAGAAAAGTTATAGTGTTTGGTATAGTGTTTAGACCTTGTTGTTCCTACAATTCTACCTTGCTTCTATTGCTAGGCAGCAAACTAGTTCATTATTTAGTAGTGGTAATGTCTTGCCAGTAATGTATTTTAATTGTTGCCAGACGTTTAGGTGTGGCATTACTGCTAGGCAGTATGTTGGGTGTTGATACATAGACATTAATGGCTTATGTTCTGGCTGGGCGATATGTTTTGGTGTTGTTGCTGGG
>CAXYUL010000118.1:0-6316 GCA_964292095.1 uncultured Bacteroidales bacterium
AGGCACGATATTACTGCAATTTTGGGATCAGAAACTAGACATTCTAAATTACAGTACGATCAAAATAGTGTTTACGGCTATGACCCTTCAACTTTAAGTGGGGCTCTAATTAATACAGCTGCACTTACTAAAATATATAATGGTTTGCTAGGAGGAACATTTAGTAATCCTGTATCTAAAAGAGAAACAGTAAATAGATTTGTTTCTATCTATGCAAATGCTGCATATACTTATAATGGAAAATATTCTGCAACTGGAAGTATACGTTGGGATAGATCTAATTTGTGGGGCACAGATTCTAAATATCAAAATAAGCCTCTATGGTCTGTAGGAGCAGCATGGAATATAGATAAAGAAAGGTTTTTAAAAGGCCTTAAATGGATAAATATGTTAAAATTAAGGACCTCTTACGGAATAGGCGGAAATATCTCTAAGCAATCTGCCCCATATCTTACTGCATATTATAATCAGAATAATAATATTGGAGGAATTCAAGCTACTGTTTCATCTCGTCCTAATCCACTTTTAACCTGGGAAAAAACTATTACATTTAATGTTGGTTTAGATTATGCTTTTCTTTTTAATCGTTTACAGGGTAGTGTAGAATTCTATAATAAGAATGGTAAAGATTTACTTTCCAGCACAATGGGCGTGCCAACGGAGGGATTCGGATACTCTACGTACTCTATGAATAATGGGCAAATGAGAAATAGGGGAGTTGAGATAACTATAAATGGAGAAATAATAAGAAAGAAAAATTTAAGTTTGAGCGCATCATTATTATATGCATATAATAACAACAAAATTACATATGTAAATGTTAAGGCCCCCGTATATTATCTACAACTAGATCAACCACAAGCATATCCAATTATTGGTAATCCATATAATTCACTTTATGGATATAATTGGGCTGGATTAAGCGATAAGGGTTTGCCTCAAGTATATGACGAAAAAGGAGAAAAGGTAATAACAAGTCCATCAACATTAGATGCCATTAAATATTTAGGATCAAAAGATCCTATACATAGCGGCTCATTTAGCTCTACTTTTAGATATAAAAATTTGGCATTTTCTTTTATGTTTATATTTGAAGGTGGGCATAAAATGTGGAATACAGATTTACCTTTCTTAAATAGCGCTTATAATAGTGCAATTTATAGTTACGCTACTAATATTTCTGCTGTAAATAAAGATATTATAAATAGGTGGAGAAAAGCAGGAGATGAAGCATATACAGATATTCCTCGTGCCGTATTTGCAGAGAGCTCAGACTATAATTCAAATAGCTACACAATTTATTCTAAAGCAGATATAAATGTTCTAGATGCTTCTAATATTAGGCTTAGTAATATTTCTTTATCTTATCAGTTGCCAAAGCAGCTTTGCAATAGAATTTTTATGAAGGGGATAAGAGCTCAGTTTAATATAGAGAATTTATGTACCATTGCCTTTGATAAAAAAGCAAAATACTTATTAGGAGGGTATAATTCACCCAATTATGTGTTTGGGCTTTATTTTAATCTATAAAAAAACTATAAAATGAAAAGAATTATTAGAAATATATTTTATTTCACTTCAATTGTTATTATCAGCACATGTCTTAGCTCATGTAACGAATTTCTTGGAATTATGCCAGCTGGCTCAAAGATTCCAACCACTTTATCGGATTTTGAGGCTTTATTAAGAGATGAGTACACCTGCCAAAGGGCAGATATTACACAAGCAGTAGTTTTACTAAATGATAAATTTGAAACTGCATCTAATCTCAATTATTATAAATTAAGAGATATTAATTATAATTGGAAAGAAGGAGAAAATAGAATACCCCATAATACAGATGAGGGAACATATTACAATACCTATGCAGCAATATCAACCTATAATTTAATCTTACAATCTGCTCAAAATATGACAGAGTGCACAGAAAAAGAGAGGAATGTTTTAATAGCTCAAGCAAGGCTTTTACGTGCGCATTGCTATTTTCTTTTAGCTAATTATTATGCAGAAACTTATGATAAAGCTACTGCAGAGACAAAACTTTCTGTGCCATTAATAACAAGTGCCGATATGGGTGCCGCATACAAACAAGTTACAATAGCTGATCTTTATAGCTTTATCTTAGAAGACATTAATGCTGCAATTACAAATTTGCCAGAAAGAGCACAGACTGCTATTCACCCAAATTTAGGTGCTGGTTATGCACTATTAGCAAGAGTTTATTTGCAAATGGAGGAATATAATTTGGCTCTAGAAGCAGCAGATAAAGCTCTTAATCAAAATAATAGATTATACGATTGGGTAAAATATTATAACGATAATAAGTTTCAGATAGATAATCCTATCTCATATGTTTCAACAACATCTCCAATGGGATACGACTATGTAGAAAATTACTATTTTAGACATGGAAATTCATCTTATTCATCTTCTGAGAATAGCATAACCATTGATAGGGCCAATTTATATGAAAATAACGATCTTAAATTTAAGGCTCGTTGGAAACTCAAAACGGTAGGGGCAGATACATACTATGTGAGTACATTAAGGGGCGTTTTTAATCATGGTGGATTAACCACAACAGAAGTTTATCTTATTAGGGCAGAGTGTCTTGCCCGTGCTGGAAAATTAAGCGAAGCCATGGCGGACATAAATGCCATTAGGATTACTCGTATTCTTCCCGACAAATACATCCCTCTTAGTGCAAGTACTACAGAACAAGCGATAAAATATATTAAGCAGATTAAAAATAACGAATTAATTTTCTCTATAACACCATTTGCCGATACAAGAAGACTAAACAAAGATCCTAAATATTTAACAACATTAACTAAACAAGTAAATGGAGAGACACGTATTCTTGCTCCAAACTCATATCTCTATACAATGCCATTTCCTGTGGGCGCAATAGAAAATACTGGTAATGGAAGTTTAGTGCAAAATGTTGCTCAGTAATAAAATTAACAAAGAAAAAAATGAAAAAGAATTATAGAATATTTTATCAACTAGTGTTAGTGTTAATTGCATTTTCATCTTCTGCACTTGCTCAAACAAAACAAGCAAGTTGTACTAATGATATATGCGTGGTTGCAGGTACATTACAAGGCCTTAGCGATAACACTATCTTAGAAATTTGTACTAACGGTACTCATGATGAGCCTAAACAAATGGCAGAAACAAAGCTGCAAGGCAGTAAATTTAAATTTATCTTACCTATACCTGAGCATAATTTTGTGGTTTTAAGAGTTAAAGGTAGCTACGGAGGAGTAAATTTTTTTTTAGAGAAAGGAGAGATTACATTGTCGGGAAGCGTATCTTTACAAAATGGAAATAATTTTTATAAAGTTATTATATCTGGCAGTGAATTAACTAATTTATATAATAAGAAAATAGCTTATAAGGGTGTGCTAGACAGTTTATACAGTGTCCTTAGAGCAGATGGGGAGGCTATCTCAAAAGAAATATCAGAAGCCAGAGCAACTCAAAATAAGCCTTTGTTAGATTCTATATATAGCCGTGCAGATTACAAAAGATACGCGGCAGCAGAGAAAAACTTTTTTGAGAAGGTGGAAATGTATTCTAATGAGTCTGTTAGCAATAATAAAGACACTTGGTGGGGACCTTTTTTAATGCTACAAGCTAAAAACTACTTTACGCCAGCAGAAATTCCGCAATATGAGCAATTTAGCCAAGAAGCTAAAGATAGTTATTATGGAAGAAAGGTAAAAGAAGAATTATTTCCTGTTTCACTTATAGGAAAAGTTGCTCCAGATTTTAATTGCACAACATCTGATGGGTCTAAGGTGAAATTTTCTAATCTTTTTTCAGGTAAAAAAATTATATTATTAGATTTTTGGGCAAGTTGGTGTGCTCCATGCAGAAAGGAGATTCCTAATTTAAAGGCTATTTATTCTAATTTAGCATCTAAAGGTTTTGATATTGTAAGTGTTTCTATAGATAAAAAGGAGGCAGACTGGAAAAAAGCGATGGAGCAAGAAAAAATGCCTTGGCATAGCTACTTAGATATAGATGGCAAAATTTCTAGCATATACAAAGTAAAATTAATCCCAACTATGTATGTTATTGATGCTACAGACGGAAATGTGCTGTATGATTCTTTAAGGGGAGAGGAATTAGCAAATAAACTATATGAGCTATTAATCAGTAAATAGTTACGAGTGTTGATTTAAAAAAGATGACTTAAATTTAATTTTATGTCATCTTTTTTTATTTTTCTTCTCCCCCTCAGTAGGGGGTTTTTAAAAATTTGCGTTATAACTTTGAATTCGTTTAGCTAGCGTAAATAAAGTTATTAAATTAGTATTTAAAAAAAGAGAAATGAAAATTAAATTATTATTGCTATCAATGTGTTTAATAATGAGTGCATCTGCACTTAAAGCGCAGGAGCAAGTAAAATCACACAAAGTGCAAACACAAAACAAGCAACTTTGCTGTGCAGAAAGTAAGCACTCTATAAATATATCTGTTAGTGACGGCTTAACTTTAGGCTTTGCAAATTTTTTTGGGATGGGATTAGCCGATGCCATATTAGGCACAGAGAGGATAGAGCAAAAATCATCTTTAGTATTTGGACTTGGGTATAGATATTCTATAAATAGGTTTAGAATAGGAGCAGACCTAGCTTTTGCAAAAGTTTCTAGTAAAGTAAAATATTCTTCTAAAGCAGAACCATATGTAAAAGAAAATGAAATTAATTTTATGGTTCTTCCAACAGTAGAGTTTGTATACTTTAAGCATAAGCTTATAGAATTATATGGTTCAGCTGCGGCCGGAGTAGACTTTATACGTTATTCAGAAACAGCTCTAAATAATAGCGGAAAAGAACTTGTATCAGATAAATCTAAATTTGGCACTCAGTTTGCCTTTCAAGCAAATCCAATTGGTTTTAGAATAGGAAATAATAGAATTGGAGGATTTGTAGAACTTGGATTAGGTTACAAAGGTTTTGTTACAACCGGTTTATCTTTAAAATTTTAAACACAGATGAAAGCAATTATTATATGAGTATAAGCAATAAGAACCTACTTAAAAAAAGATTCGATTATTACTATCCTTTCTTATGTAAAATTGCAAACAAATACATTAATAGTAGAGATGAATGTGAAGATATAGTGCAAGAAACATTCATCTCTATTTGGCAAAAAAACAAACACAATCTGCCAGAAAAGGATTTTGCCCCCTACATTATAAAAGCTGTAAAAAACAACTGCATATCTTTCATAAGAAAGCAAAAGAATATAAATGCAGTAGAGCTAGATACAAATCATCTTTCTATTTCCGATACAAATATTTTATATGCAACCGACACAGGTATAGGTAGTTATGCTGCAGAAGAAAGAATTATGCAACTACTCTCCGTACTACCCACAAAATGCAAGCAAGTATTTATAATGTCTAAACTCCACAAGCTTAAGTATAGAGAAATAGCCATAAATTTAGGGATTTCAGAAAAAACAGTAGAAAACCACATAGCTAAAGCTATAAAAATACTTAGGCAAGATAAGCTAACACAAATACTGGTACTAATCTCAGCTATAGCATTAACCCTCATTATAATACTATGATTCTTATGAAACACATAAACAATATAGACAATTTATTGGCACGCCACTTTTGTAATGAGAATCTTACTATTGAGCAAGAAAAAGAGCTCAAAAGCTGGATTTTATTTAACAAAAAAGAATACGAAAGACTAGAAGGATATTTTAAAGAAGATAACTTTACGGCTAATTCAGCTTTTGATTCGGAAAAAGCTTGGAAAACAGTAGAAACTAAACTACTCTTACAAACAAACACAAAAAAGAGAAGAATTACCCTCTACTTAGCCTATGCCGCCTCTGTACTACTAATTTTATCTCTAGCGCTGTTCTATAGTTTAAAACCAAAAATTAGCACATTTGCCTATGATAATACAGGGCTAACAAATAAAAATATTATGCTTCCCGACAGCACAAGTGTTCTCTTGTTCTCCAATTCCAAAATAATCTACAAAGCAAATAAAAATAGAGGGCAAAGGAAGTTAGCACTAGTTGGAAAAGCTCTGTTTAATGTAAAGAAAGACAAAGATCGTCCATTTATAGTAAAAGCTTATAATATTAACGTTGAGGTTCTTGGAACCACCTTTCTTGTAGATGCTATTTCTGTAGATTTAGCATCGGTATACGTAAAAACAGGATTAGTTAAGGTAAGTGCAAATAGCAAGCAAATACTTTTAAAAGAAAAGCAACAGCTAGAACTAAGATAAGGCAAAATAAAAAAAAGTGAAACTACTAATATAGATAATATCTTTGAGCCA
>CAXYUL010000119.1:0-6284 GCA_964292095.1 uncultured Bacteroidales bacterium
TAGCCTTTATAAAGTAAGCCTTTTGCGTAAATATCTTTTAGTAAGTGCCAAAGAGTTTCTATGTATTTATTCTCGTAAGTTACGTATGGATGCTCCATATCAACCCAATAGCCTATTCTTTCAGTTAAATTTACCCACTCCTTGGTGTATTTCATAACCTCTTTTCTGCAGGCAGAGTTATAATCATCTACGCTAATTTTCTTTCCAATATCCTCTTTTGTTATGCCTAGCATTTTTTCTACACCTAACTCCACTGGCAAACCATGAGTATCCCAACCAGCCTTACGACTAACTGAAAAACCTTGTTGCGTTTTGTATCTGCAAAAAACATCTTTAATTGCACGTGCCATAACGTGATGAATACCAGGCATTCCGTTTGCAGATGGAGGCCCTTCAAAGAAAATAAATTTCTTTGCCCCCTTACGTAATTTTAAGGAAGTTTCAAAGCACTGTTCCTCTTTCCATTTTTTTAATACAGAACGATTTATCTCTACTAAATCCAAGTTTTTATACTCTACAAAGCCCATGGTCTTACAACGTTTTATACAAATATGTAGGTGAAAAATATTTTTTTGAATTTGCAAAGATAAGATATTTAACTACTTTTGAAAAAAAAATTATATAAATCCGCTTTAGACTAATGCAAATTTTTGATATTGTAATTCTTCTTGTAGTGCTTGCAATGGCAATTTGGGGAGCAATAAAAGGCTTCGTTTCACAAATAATAAGTATAATAGCCTTAATTTTAGGCATTTACCTAGCATCTAGGTTTGCTACATTGGCAGGAGAATATGTTAAACAATGGCTTTCTTTAGATATGGCTTTAAGTGGACTTAGGGTAATTTTATTTATAATTATTTTAGTTTCTACCATAATTCTAGGCTATTTTACAGGAAAAGCCATAGAGGGTATTGTTAAAATTTCTATGCTAGATTGGCTTAATAAACTTTTGGGCTTTGTTTTTTCTGCCCTAAAAGCAATGCTTGTTTTAGCCCTACTTTTTTATTTTTTTAATTACCTCAACTCTATATTTAATTTTGTGGAGCAAAGTTTACTTAACACTTCTAAAGCCTACAACATCTTATCTGTTTTTGCAGCAAAACTATTTCCTTATCTAACAAAGGTGTTTGCTTAATAATATTATTCTTCCCGACAAATTCTCTTTCTAATTGATTAGATAGAGGAAGCTCAAATGCAACTATTTAGTTCATAGCATTTTGGGAGTTAGTGTAGATGATAGGAAGTCTCTAATGTAGATATGTTCAACCCCTTCATAGCTATTCTCTATGTAACGTTCGCCAGAAACAACTACTTTAGGATAATTGTCTTTTATTTTTAAGAGATTCCCAAATTCTCGTGCAATAGTTTCAGGTGACGATAATTCAACGGCAACCTGTACATAAAGCCTTTCACCATCTCGCGTGCAAACGAAATCTATCTCTTCGGTAGATAGTGTGCCAACTTTTACCTCATATCCGCAGAATAACAGATGGTTACAAACAAGATTTTCTATGCGTTTTGCCCTGTCTTGTAATTTGTAACCAGCAATCGCATTCCTAATACCCAAGTTTTCGAAAAAAAACTTTTCGCCACGTTCAAATAGCTTTTTCCCAACAATATCGTATCTCCCAATTTTATGAACAACAAATGCTTCAGCCAGAGAGTCGGCATATTCCGACACTTGATTTGATGAGATTTTTACATTCTGACTCTTCAGAAAATCACTGATACTCTTAGAAGAAAAGAGACTTCCCACATTGTTTGCCAAGAAACGGATTAGTTGGTCTAAAAAATCAGTATTGCGTATCCTTTTGCGTTGTACCACATCACGTAATACGATTGTAGAGTATACGCTTTTGATATATTCCATAACAATCTTCTCATTAAGTGGAAGATGTATAAGGTATGGCAGTCCTCCCAAATGAACATATTTCTCAAGTGATTGATCATCATTTGGAAGTTTGTGAAAATTGAGAAATTCAAAATATGAGAGACTATATATTCTAAATTCCACATATCTGCCTCCAAGTTCATTAGCTAAATCGCTTGAGAACATCTCTGAATTACTTCCTGTAATGTAAATGTCGTTGTTCTCATCCAGTGCAAGTGAGCGAATAGCAACCTTAAAATTCTCTATCTCTTGAATTTCGTCAATAAATATATAGTTCTTCTTATTTGTGACTAACCTTGGAGATATATAATCGTGTAGCTCTTTATATGTGTTAAGATCTACAAAATCAATATCCTCTTTGTTAATATATATTATATTTGCATCATTCTCCTCTTTCTTGATTAACTCAATAAGTTGAAAAAGAATATAACTCTTACCAACACGACGATGCCCTATCATTACTTTAACGATAGGTGTTCTCATAAATGGCTTTATGCGTTCAATATATGTAGCCCTACTATGTAGAACTGTTGGGAATTTTGCCATAAGCTTTTTTTAATTCATACTTAAAATATAATGCAAAAATAGTAATTATTTTAATCATACTTAAAATAATCTAAAAAAATTGCAATTATTCTATTTATGATTGGAACTGGTTGTTTGCATAGACAGCCCTTTTGCAATATCTGTTGCATAATAATCAACTTTCTGTGCAAATGTACTATATGAAAATAGTAATGTAAATATTAGTAGTATTGTTTTCATGGGTTTGATTAATGAGTTTAGTGCTTGCGAATATAGCAAAAAATATATAAAATACAAACAGATAGAGGCTTACATTTAAATACTGCACTCCTGATAAAATTGCTTTTATCAGGGGTGCAGTATTTAAAGTTGGCTTGCTAACAAGCCGCTTATATTGGTAAAGGCAGATTATTTTAAAATCCCTAATTCTTTTCCTATTTTAGTAAAGGCAGCAATGGCTCTATCTAAATGTTTTACCTCGTGCCCAGCAGAAATTTGAACTCTAATACGAGCTAAATCTTTTGGTACAACTGGGTAGTAGAATCCTACAACATAAATTCCTTCATCTAATAGCTTTTCTGCCATTTGTTGAGATAATTTAGCATCATACAACATTACTGCGCAAATAGCAGATTGAGTAGGTTTAATATCAAAACCTGCTGCTTTCATTTTGCTTACAAAATACTCTGTATTTGAATGTAGTTTATCCTGAAGCTCATTTGTTCTAGCCATCATATCAAACATAGCCGATCCTGCTGCTGCAACCATAGGAGGAATAGAGTTTGAGAATAAATATGGACGTGAACGCTGACGCAACATATCTATAATTTCTTTCTTACCTGTTGTAAATCCACCAACTGCACCACCAAATGCTTTTCCTAATGTACCAGTGATAATTTCTACTTTACCTCTTAAATTAAATTGTTCGGTAGTTCCTCTACCTGTTTTACCAACAACACCAGCAGAGTGAGACTCGTCTACCATAACCATAGCATTATACTTCTCTGCTAATTCATATATTTTATCTAAAGGACAAACATTACCGTCCATAGAGAAAACGCCATCGGTAACAATTAATCTATGCCTTTGAGCTTGAGCTTGTTTTAAACAATTCTCTAGTTCTTCCATATTAGCATTTGCATACCTATAGCGTTGAGCTTTACAAAGTCTAACACCGTCTATAATAGATGCATGATTTAGCGAATCTGAAATAATAGCATCGTTCTCTCCAAGTAATGGCTCAAAAACACCACCATTTGCATCAAAACAAGCTGCGTACAAAATAGTATCCTCTGTTCCAAAGAACTCGGCAATTTTGCGTTCTAGTTCTTTATGCAAATCTTGAGTTCCACATATAAAACGCACACTAGACATACCAAAGCCTCTCTCATCTAGAGCTTTTTTTGCAGCATTAATAAGTACTGGGCTATCAGACAAGCCTAAATAATTGTTAGCACAGAAATTAAGAACGTCTTTTCCACTACTTACTTTAATTTCTGCTTTTTGTGATGATACTATAATTCTTTCGTTTTTATACAAACCAGCCTCTTTAATATTTTCTAGCTCGTTTTGTAAATAAGATTGAAAATCTTTATACATAATATTTGTTTTAGTTGATAAGTACAAAGGTATATATTTTTTTTTGTCCTTGTACATTTTTCCTAAATACTAATTACATACATCCTAGTGTTGTGTAAAGATACATTAAGTATTACACATTTACACATAAATATTTTCCTCAATAAATAGTTATTGCTTTAATTATTAGGATATTAGCCTAATGGCACTCCTATTGTTTTATATTAAGACAGAAGTACATGAGGTACAAGAAATACAAAATATTATTATTAATTAAAACAAAAAGTATTATGAAACAGATGATTTTAACAGCAGCCCTTGTAATGGGAATTTTCAGTTTTGCGGGAGTAGAAATGAATGCACAAACAAATGATAATAATGTTAGTTTTATTTCAAAAACTATTATTAGTCAAGACGATTTTAAAGAAGTAAAAGCAGAAGAATTATCTGCAGTAATTCAAGAGAAATTAAAAGTTTATGCTCAAAGTAATGAGATAACAGCTCTTGCATACAGCCAAAAGCTAGACTTAGTAAGAGTTGTAATGACCTCTATTACAGAAAAGACAGAAACTACAGTTTACCTAGATAAAGATGGCAACGAGGTTCAACTTCCAGTAGCTAAAGAGGAGAAACAAGAAGAACAAAAACAAGAAGAGCAGAAGTAGGTAGGGCAGATGATTAATTGAATTAAAGGATGGCTAAAGACAACAACTGTTTTTAGCCATCCTTTTTATAAATATTTTTAAGTTATAATAACAAATATTCTTGATTTAATATTTATAATTACTTTTGCAGCTCACTAAAAAACGCTTGTATGATTTTAAAAAGAAAACCAGAATGGCTAAAAATTAGGCTTAGTAATAATGTAGAATATGCAAAAGTTTCTGAGTTGATTAGTAAGAACGGACTGCATACAATATGCAGTAGCGGGAAATGCCCAAACCAGGCAGAGTGTTGGAATAGAAAAACTGCTACTTTTATGATTCTTGGTGATATATGTACTAGAGCTTGTAAATTTTGTGCAACAAAGACTGGTAAGCCACAAGAATATGATATAAATGAGCCAATTAAGATTGCAAGAAGTGTTGCAATAATGGGACTAAAACACTGTGTCATTACTTCTGTAACAAGAGATGATTTGGCCGATGGTGGTAGTAAGCATTGGGCAAACACAATAGAGGCAATTAGAGAAAATAATAAAAACACTAGTATAGAGGTGCTGATTCCAGACTTTAATGGTAATATAGAGCAAATAGATACTGTTTTACAGGCAAAGCCTAATATTGTTGGCCATAATATAGAAACCGTTGAGAGATTAAGCACAAGTATAAGATCTAAAGCAACTTATAAGCAAAGCTTACAAGTTATTAACTATATTGCCAGCAAAGGATTTATTAGCAAAAGTGGCCTTATGCTTGGCTTGGGAGAAAGCCAACAAGAGATAATAGATACAATTACAGATCTAAAAAATGCTGGATGTAGCATTTTAACTATGGGACAGTACCTACAGCCAAGTTTAAAACATGCTCCTGTTGTAGATTATATAAGTCCTTCTGATTTCGACTTTTATAAAACAAAGGCACTAGAAATAGGTCTAAAATATGTAGAAAGCGGCCCACTTGTTCGTTCTTCTTATATGGCAGATAAAGCTATGGACTCTTGCTGTAGGTAAGTACTAATATGAATATACAATATTTAGGAACAAGAGAATATTCTCAGGTTCTAGAACTCCAGAGGGAGATATTTGATAAGATAATAAATAATAAATTAGATAAAAATTATAGTAACATAGATAAATTAGAAAGTCTTCTATTAGTAGAACATCCTCACGTTTATACATTGGGTAAAAATGGAGATGTAAATAATTTATTAATAAATAAAGATTTTTTAGACTCAATTAATGCTTCTTATTTTAAGGTAGACAGGGGCGGAGATATTACTTATCATGGTTATGGTCAACTAGTTGGCTATCCTATTCTAGATTTAGAAAGGCATAAGCTTGGCATAAAGAATTATATATGGGCAATAGAAGAAAGTGTAATAAGAACAATTGCTGAATATGGAATTACTGGAGAAAGACTGAGCGGAGCTACTGGAGTTTGGATAGAGCCAAACAAAAGAGCCAGAAAAATTTGTGCTATTGGAATTAGGGCTTCTAGATGGGTAACTATGCACGGATTTGCTCTAAATGTTAGTACAGATTTAAAATACTTCTCATATATTAACCCTTGCGGATTTATAGATAAGGGAGTAAGCTCTATAGAAAAAGAATGTAATAAAAAAGTTAATT
>CAXYUL010000120.1:0-6275 GCA_964292095.1 uncultured Bacteroidales bacterium
ATGCAGCTTGCATTCCTTTTATATCTTTTGCCCTAGCTATAACTTCTTTTGTTACTTTATCTCTAAATATAAAATCTCCAAAAGCAAATTCCTCACTTATATATTCAGATAATTCTATAAGAAGGGTATTAGAGTATTTTACTATAAATCCACATCCAATTTCTTGCGCTTTTTTTCTCATAGATTCTTGGCTAGATTGTAATAAAATTGGCATATACTTATTATCTGCCTTAATCATTTTGGCTAACTCTAGGCCTGCTTCTAAGTTTTCTTTATCTTGAGCGTCATTTTTGTGCATTACAAAACCTATATCGGAGATAATTCCTAATAAGTTTTTCTTATATTTATTATATAACTCAACTGCATCTTGATAATTAGTTGCAAGTAATATTTTGGGTCTTGCCCTTTTTCTTAGCTTTTGTTGTTGTTCGTTAAGTGCCTCTTTAAGAAATTCGGCACTTTGTTGTAATACAAGTTTATATATTGTTGGAAGATATGTAGAATAATACCGTATAGAATCTTCTACTAATAATATTGATTGTACACCTGCCTCTATAATATCTTTATCTGCATTCATTTTATCTTCTATTAGCTTTATAATGGCTAAGATTAGATCTGTATTACCATTCCAGCTAAAAATATAATCAAATGCAGATTTATCTTCTTGTTCTATTGTATTAAATATCTCCTTAGAAAAATTAGTTAGCAATACTAATGGAATGTTTATGTTTTTTGCTTTTAACTTTTTAGAAAGATTAAAAATATTTTTATCGGCTGTATTAAACATACTTATTATAAGGTCGTATGAATCGTCTTTGTTTAATAGTTGCTCTGCTTGGTTTGCTGTTGTAAGCCAAGTAAACGAAGGTGGGTTACTAATGTTTAGGTCTATATATTCTCTATATATTTGAGCTTCTATCTGACCATCTTCTTCTAAGCTATAAGCATCGTAACTACTACAAATCATAAGAATTTTTTTAATTCTTTTTTCCATTAATATTGTGTAGTTAGTGCGTTTTATATTTATGAGAGTATTATTTACTATAGAATCCATTACCTTATGATTTTACTTGTTTATTAAGAGTGTAAATTTATGAAAAAATAATAGTTATTAGCATAAAGTAATCAAAATTCTAAGTAGATTTGCACAAAATTGAAATATGAGTTATATAATATTAGGTATAGAATCTTCTTGTGATGATACTTCGGCAGCAGTAATTAGAGATGAGTATCTGTTATCCAATGTAATGGCAAGCCAAGATGTTCATAAAAATTATGGCGGAGTTATCCCAGAATTAGCGTCCCGTGCTCATGAGCAGAACATTGTTCCTGTTGTAAGTGAGGCTATTAAATTGTCGGGAATAAAATTAAATGAAATTGATGCCATTGCCTTTACTAGAGGCCCTGGCTTGTTAGGCTCTTTATTGGTAGGAACTTCTTTTGCTAAGGGGCTTTCTTTGTCTTTAAATAAGCCTTTAGTAGAAGTTAATCATTTACAAGGGCATATTTTGTCTCATTTTATTAAGCAAAAAGATAAGGAGAATAGATCTCCAAAATTTCCATTTTTAGCCCTTTTAGTTTCTGGGGGACATACTCAGATTGTAAAAGTTAATGATTATCTTAATTTTGAAGTAATAGGCCATACCATAGATGATGCTGTTGGTGAAGCATTTGATAAATGTGCTAAGATAATGGGTTTGGGATATCCTGGCGGTCCAATTGTTGATAAGTTGGCCAAAATTGGGGATGAAAATAAATTTAAGTTTTCTAAACCTCGTATTGATGGCCTTAATTATAGTTTTAGTGGAATTAAAACATCTTTATTGTATTTTTTAAGAGATCAATTAAAGGAAAATAGTAATTTTATAGAGGAAAATAAAGCAGATATTTGTGCGTCTTTTCAGAAACATCTTATAGATATTTTAATAGATAAATTGGTAAAGGCGGTAAAAGAGACTGGTATTAAGGAGATTACATTGGGCGGTGGAGTTTCTGCTAATTCTGGCTTAAGAAATAGAATAGAGCAGTTAGGTAAAGAAAAACTTTGGAATACTTATATCCCAGAGTTTAAGTTTACAACGGATAATGCAGCAATGATTGCTATTACAGGCTTATTTAAATATAGGAATGGTTTAGTTTGTCCCTTAGAAGCACCTCCTATATCTAGGGCAGAAGATATGCGTTAATTTTTTGCCAAAATAAAGCGATTGTAAATTATGGATAGTATAGAAATAGCATTTGATGCTAAGATTAAGCCTACAAAAGAGAATTTTATTAGTGCTTGTGCTTCTGCTTTGGGAGTTAAAGCTAGTAAAATAGCCGATTATGAGATTGTTAAAAAATCTCTAGACGCTAGAGGAAAATCTCTATTATATAGGTATAAATTAAATGTATCTAAATATGGACAGGAGCCAATTGAACGTTATATACTTAAAGAATATAAAAATGTTGCAGATGCAGAGCCTGTTTTAATTGTTGGGGCAGGGCCTGCTGGTTTATTTGCTGCGCTAACATTATTGCAATATGGAATTAAGCCTATTATTTTAGAAAGAGGTAAGGATGTTCATTCTAGAAAAATTGATATTGCAAAATTGTGCAGAGATAATATAGTTAATAAAAATTCTAATTTTTGCTTTGGAGAGGGTGGGGCAGGAACGTTTTCTGATGGTAAATTGTATACCAGATCTACAAAACGTGGAGATATAAGAGATATACTTTATCCTTTTGTTTATTTTGGAGCAGATGAAAAGATATTAATTGAGACTCATGCTCATATTGGAAGCGATAAACTCCCAAAGATTATAGAGAATATAAGAAAAAAAATATTAGAATGTGGGGGAGAGGTGCATTTTAACTCTTGTGTTAAGGATATAGAGAAAATAGGAGATAAGTGGCAGTTGAAAGTTAGTTCTTTGGATGAAGATTATAATGAGAAAACTAAATTGTTTGAGGCAAATAATGTTATTTTGGCTAGTGGTCATTCAGCCAGAGATATTTATGAGCTTTTCTATTCAAAAAAATGGGAGCTAGAGGCTAAGGATTTTGCTCTTGGGCTTAGAGTTGAACATCCACAGTATTTGATTAATAAACTTAGATATAAGAATAATAATTACGATTATCTACCGGCGGCAGAGTATTCTGCTGTTTGTAATGTAGATGGTAGAGGCGTTTTTTCTTTTTGTATGTGTCCTGGTGGTATTTTAATTCCTTCTGTTACTGATGATAATGAGATAGTTCTAAATGGAATGAGTAATTCTGAGAGAAGTTCAAAATGGGCTAATGCTGGTGTAGTGGTAACTGTTAACCAAGATGATGCAAGTGAGTTTGATGAATATGGCGTTTTAAAGCTTCTTAAGTTTCAGCAAAGCGTAGAGCAGAGTTTATTTAAACATGGAGATTCTACTCTTAGGGCACCTGCACAGAGAATGGATGATTTTGTTAAAGGAAAAATTTCTACTTCTTTGCCCAAATCTTCTTATTTATGTGGAGTTTATTCGGCCCCTTTACACCAATTACTGCCAAACTTTGTTGTTAAAAGTTTAAAGAAGGCATTTTTAGAGTTTGATAAAAAAATGAAAGGATATTATACTTCTGATGCTTTGTTGTTAGCTGTAGAATCTAGAACTTCTTCTCCTGTAAGAATTCCAAGGGATAAGGATACTTTAGAACATGTTTCTTTAAAGAATTTATATCCTTGTGGCGAAGGGGCTGGATATGCAGGTGGAATAGTTTCTTCTGCGATGGATGGAGTTAATGTAGCTAAAATGATTGCCCATAAATACTTTATAGAATAGAGTATTGCTTATTATAAAAAGTATACAAAATTGTAGGAGGATGACTTAAAAATTGTTTAAAAGCACTTTTGGTCATCCTCCTATAAATATTTTAAATAATCTTATAGAATACTAGTGGCATCCACCGCTACATCCACAAGATGAGCAACCTTCGCTAGAACATTCACCACCACAAGATGATTGTGTTTTCTCGTTAAATAGGCCATTTGTTAACTCTTGCTCAGTAGCTTCTCTAATTTCTTCTACTTTACCGCTAAAATGTAGTGTTGATCCAGCTAATGGGTGGTTAAAATTCATCACTACAACGTTATCCTTAACCTCATCAATGGCACCATTAAGTCTGTTTCCTTCTGAGTCCATCATAGGAAGTACGTTCCCAACAGTTAGTAAGCCCTCTTCTACTTTTCCTTCTACCTCAAAAAGATTCTTAGGTAATTCAACAATTGCGTCGGGATTAATATTACCATAGGCATCTTCTGCATCTAATTTAAAATCAAATACATTTCCAACTTCTTTATTTATTATTTGTTCTTCAAATTTAGGAAGTAGATAGCCTGTACCAAATATAAATTGCATTGGTTTATCTTCTTTCACAGTTTCTATAATATCGCCATCAACCTCTAGTGTATACGATAACGAGACTACCTTGTTTATATTTATCTTCATTACTTATGTGTTATAGATTATAATTATTATATTTGACAAAGTTAATTATTTTTATTAAATCAAATTAAATTATGCAAAAATAATTACTAAAATTAACAAATATTTATTTTGAATTAAGAAATTTTCCAAATCTCTTAATTTTATAACCACTTGCAACAACAATAAGAGAAACAATTGGAGATAGAATATTAAAGAAACAGTATGGCAGATATTCTAATGTTGCAACTCCAAGTACGCTAGATTGAACTACACCGCAGGTGTTCCAAGGTACTAGGACAGAAGTTACTGTTGCAGAATCTTGAAGCGATCTACTTAATAGTTCTGGCTCATATCCTTTATCTTTATATACTTTAGAAAACATTTTTCCAGGAATAAGTATTGCCATATATTGGTCAGAAAGCACTAGGTTGCAAAATATGCAACTTCCCATAGTTGAGGCAACTAGAGAAACTCCTCCTTTTATAAATTTTAATAAACTGTCTGTAACCGTTTTAATATAGCCAACCGACTCCATAATTCCGCCAAAGGCAACAACACAAAGAATTAACCAAATAGTATTTAACATTCCGCTCATGCCTTTTGTAGATACTAGTCCGTCTAGCATCTCGTTGCCTGTTGATATACTTATAGGCGATGATAGAATTTTAAGCGGAGCATATATATAAGTTTCTATAGAATTTGTGGCGTATGGAGTAAATTGTGCTATAATCTGTGGTTGTGCAAATATTGCCACAACGGCTCCAAGTAATGCCGACAGAAATAAGGTGATAAATGGCGAAACCTTTTTAAAGATAAGGAATATTGTAAATGCAGGAATTAGTAATAACCAAGGAGAGATATTATATGCAGATGCAATTTGTGCAAGATCTTTTTCTATATCTAAATTGCTTGCAGATGGAATTAAAAAGCCTGCAACAGTAAAGAAAATAGCTGTTAATATTAATAAAGGAATATTTGTAATAAGCATATATTTTACGTGCTTATATAGGTTTACTCCCGATATACTTGCAGATAAATTAGTTGTATCTGATAGAGGAGAAACTTTATCTCCAAAATATGCCCCAGATATTATTGCTCCGGCAAGCCAACCACTATGAAAACCAAGTATCTGTCCTGCGCTTAACATAGCAACTCCTACAGTTCCAATTGTTGTCCATGAACTCCCTGCCATTAATGATATTATTGCAGTAAAAAGAAAAACTATAAGTAAAAAAATTGATGGATGAATGAGTATCAGCCCATAATATATTAATGATGGAACAACCCCAGACTGAATCCAAGCTGCTGTAAGAGCCCCAATCATAAGAAGTATAAAAATAGCACTTCCGGTTTTACTTAAATTATCCAAAATACTTTGCTCTATCTTCTCCCATGGCGTTTTATAATAGAGAATACCTATAACTGCCCCCACAACACCAGCAGCAATTAATGCTATTTGTGATGGACCAGATGTTAATCCGTCTCCAAAAAGTCTTACTCCTGCAACAAGAATGAGAACAAGGATAATAATTGGAAACAACGAAAGAAATAATGAGGGACGTTTCATGTTTTTATAAGTTAAGTTTAATACAGTATTTTATTTATATTCCCGATATATCAACATTCTCAAAGGCTATAGAGCCAACTTGCCACCTTGTGCATTTTCTGGCATCGCAGGCACAAAGAAGATAATTATTCCAAAGGTTAACGATATTTCCTGTAATATTAATTTCACTTATAGGAAACAATAGCTCTTCATTCTCAAATTAAAAGCCCTCTAAGCCATAAGAAAAATCGCCAGTACTTGCATTGTAATTACCTCCATTAAATGTGGTA
>CAXYUL010000121.1:0-6256 GCA_964292095.1 uncultured Bacteroidales bacterium
ACAATGGGCATATAATGCTGGAGGATTTACAAATTTAAATTCCTTTCTACTTTGTTTAAGTGCTATAATATTGTCTGTAATTGCACTTAGGGGTGTTGCTGTTATTTATTTATCGTATTTACAAGATAATTTCTTACTTAAAATTTATAGGCATTTCTCTAGCTTATTATTAAAATCATATTATTCTAAGGGCTATCTATTTATAAAGCAAGGCACAAGCAATCATTTTGCTTTTAAAATTAATTCTGTTTGTTATGTGTTTGCCGTTATGGTTTTAGCTCCAATGTTGGCTATTATAGCAGACCTTGCAGTAATCTTAACTATTCTAGCTTTTATTCTATTTATTTCACCTACAATTTGCCTTATAGTTGTCCTTTGCGCCTTTCCAATGATTATTATTTATAATCTTGTTATTAAGAAGAATTTATCTAAATATGGCAAATTAGAGAATAATGCAAAAAAGGAGCAGTTTAGTACGGTTATAGATACTTTTAAGGGCTACCCAGAAATGGTAGTTAATAATGTGTATCCACAAATGGAACTCAAATTTAAAAATGGATTAAAAACAATTTGTTCTAATAGGTTAAAATTTAGTGCTATTTCTAAAGTTTCAGGATTAATGGTTGAACTTAGTGTTATTTCTTGTGCTACTATCTTAATATTATTGCAAAACACTGGTAATATTGATATTAGTGGTACATTGGCTCTATTTGGAGCAGGAGCAATAAAAGTACTGCCTGCTATAAAAAGTGTGCTAAATTCGTGGAGTGCAATAAAGAATAACTCCTACTCATTAGATACTATTAAAGAAGGGATTTATGATAACACAACAGATATAATTGTTAAATCAAATAATAATGCTGGCGTAGAGATAGATATCCCTAAGACTGAGCATTTTGAGAGCATAGAGCTTAAAAATATAAGTTTCTCTTTCCCATCTTTAGATGTTTTTAAGAATTTTTCTCTAAAAATTAATGCTGGTCAAAGGATAGGTGTGAGAGGTGTGTCGGGAAGCGGAAAATCTACTTTATTTAATATTTTACTAGGTTTATACTCCGTTAATTCTGGTGAAATTCTATTAAATGGTAAAATTTTAAATAAGAGCAACTTGGCTCTTTGGCATAATATGGCAGGCTATGTTCCTCAGGATGTATTTATTCTTAATGCTTCTATTGCAGAGAATATTGCTATTAATCATAATTTTAATGTTAATAGAAGCCCAAAAGCCTCTTTAAAGGAAATCATAAAAAGCAATGAGATAGAGAATATTCATTTTAGTATAGATCCTCCAATTTTAGATAGAATTAATAATGTTCTAATGCAAGCTCAACTTTTAGATTTTGTGCAGAAATTACCCGATGGAGTATTTACGGTGATTGGAGAGTGTGGATGTCTTTTGTCGGGAGGACAAAGACAAAGAATAGGAATTGCTAGAGCCTTGTTTAAACAGCCTCAGGTGCTATTTTTTGATGAGGCAACTTCTGCTGTAGATGCTGAAATGGAGGAGGAGATTAATAGTTCTATTAACTTTATTGCTCAGAATAATAAAAATTTAAGTATTGTAATAATTGCACATAGAGAGAGTTCTCTTAAAATTTGCGATTCTTTAATTGATTTATAGTTTTACTTAGCACAAAAATTTCTACCTTTGCACTAATCAATTATTTTTTAAGGCTTTAAGAGAAGATCTTCCCATTCTCTGTATTCTTGTTATTATATCGGGAAGAATGTTAAAAACCATGAGAAAATTAGTACTTAGTTTATTAATTGCACAAGGTTTACTATCTTGTGTTAAGAGTTCTATTGATAATTCATTAGTGCTTAGTAATGTTGATGTTAAGGCTTTAGAGCCTTACACTAGTTATACTGTTCCTACAAAACCAGGATTTGCTTCTATTGTTACAGCTGGCCTAGATACCTTAGCTGTTGTTTATGAGAGTTCTTCTACAAAAAGTAGCGCTCAAATTATAAACGTTCCTAAAGCACAATTAGAAGCAGGTGAGGTTAATGTAACATATTCTAAAGATGAAATTTATAAAAATATTTCATATAACAGATATTGGAATTATTTATTGTTTGAGGATACTAGAAGTGGAGATGCTGATTATAACGATCTTGTAATGCATGGTCGAGTAATTCAAACTACAAATTATATAACTAGAACTGTACTTACTAAAATTTCGCTTCAACCAGTAGCTTTAGGTGGTATGTTAAATATTAAAGTTGGAATTTTGTATAAAGAAGCTTCTGATGGGCCCGTAAAAGAGGCTATTATAATTAATGATGTTAGGGCAGAATTGTTTAATAATAATCAAGCTTTTCCTATTAATACGGCATTTGGAGCTAAGGCGGAAAAGGTAAGTGGGCAACTTATTGATAAGTTCCAAATAACTAGTACAGAAAAGGATTTTAAAACTCAAATTGCATGGTTTATTGAGTGCGATGGAGAAAGAATGTATGCTATTACATCTAATTTTAATCTTGCGGCTAAAGATGTTGTTGGAAAAGATGGTATTCCTTGCGGTATTTCTCTTACTAGAGTTATAGATTACCCCGTGGAAAGATGCCATATCACAGAAGCTTATCCCAATTTTAATAGTTGGCTTAAAGACGGCAAAGAAGATACCTTATTTAATGGTAAGATTACAAAAAATACATTTCCAGCTACCCCCCCTAGAACTGTTCCAAGTTTATGGGATTGGGATAAGTAAACAAGATATTTTGCTACCTTTGCTAGTGATTATAATATAAATAAGCTAATAACTATGAGATTTTTGGAAGAGTATTCGTGGTCATATAATTTACCTCATTTAATAAATATAAAAACCAGATTAGATTACCCGGTCCTTAACAAAATAAGTGGCTTTAGTCTTTTTATGTGTGAGCAAACACAAGAACAGGCTATATTAAACTTTAATACTTACTCAGATATAGAAATTCCAGATGGGGTTAATAGCTTATATGAATTTGAGTTTGAGGATATTAAGTGTGTGTTCTCTAAGCTCAGTAATTCTTATTATTTTGTTATGTCGCCTCCTAATTCTTGCGATTTTAAAATGGAATTTATAGAGTCAGATATTAATAAAACTTATATTGCAAACACTAATTGGGAACTAAATCCACAAGCCAGCTTATTGCGATTTGGACTGTGGATGGCATATAATTTAGCTGCTGTCAATTTTTCTAGCATAGCAGTTCACACATCTACTATTGTTTATAAAGGCAAAGCTATTATGTTTTTAGGCGAGTCTGGTACAGGAAAAAGCACTCACTCTCGTTTATGGCTAAAAAATATAGAAGGATGCCAACTACTTAACGACGACTCCCCCATTTTAAGTATTATTAATAACGAGCCTTATGTTTTTGGTTCACCTTGGAGCGGAAAAACTCCTTGCTATAAGAAAGAAAATTACCCATTACACGCAATTGTTCGTTTGAGCCAAGCTCCATATAACAAGGCTAGCAAATTGTCTACAATAAGGGCATTAGGAGCCCTATTACCATCGTGCCCCCCGGCACTTGCTTGCAGCAAAGAGCTAGAAGATAAGATTCTAGATATTATTTCTAAAACAATATCTAAAGTTGATGTCTTTCACCTCCAATGTCTTGCAAATAATGATGCTGTGTACGAAATAAAAAAATATCTAAATATTTAATTAAAATTAATGCCACACACTCATAATAAGACTAAATCCGATAATAGCTCAAAAAATATAGCTATCGCTTTTATTTTAAATAGCGTATTTGTTGTAATTGAGTTAATTGGCGGTATATATACCAATTCTATAGCTATATTGTCCGATGCACTTCACGATTTTGGCGACTGTATATCACTTGGAGTTGCTTGGGGATTACAAAAGAAAGCTCAAAAGAAACGAGATAGATATTATTCTTACGGCTATAAAAGATTCTCTCTATTGGGCTCTATCTTTTTAAGTGGGGTATTAACAATAAGCTCTTTGTTTGTAATAATTGAAGCTTGTAAAAGACTAATAAACCCTCAGGATGTAAAGGCAGAAGGGATGATTTGGATAGCAATTTTTGGCGTAATAATTAATGGAGCAGCTGCACTAAGATTAAAAAAAGGAGACTCTCTTAACGAAAAAGCCGTATTCCTTCACATTATGGAAGATACCCTTGGATGGCTTGCTGTATTAATTGTAAGTATAGTAATGCTATTTGTTAATGCAAGACAGCTAGATCCTATTTTATCTATTGCAATTAGTATTTGGGTACTTAGTAATGTTTATAGGAATATTAGGGAAACATTTAAAATACTTTTACAAGCTATTCCAAGCGATATTGATATAATTAAAGTACAAAAGGAAATAGAATCTCTAGATGGGATTTGCTCTATACATGATCTGCATATTTGGAGCTTAGATGGAAACTCACACGTAATGACAACTCATGCAGTTGTTTCTAAAGAGTCTGATATTAAAATTTTAAAGCATACAATTAACCAACTAGCCCTTAAGCACTCTATTGAGCATACAACAATAGAATTTGAAGATGAAGGGGAAAAGTGCGGCTACATAAGTTGTAATATTTAAGCATAAAAAAAGGGCTACTTAATTACTAGTAAGCCCCTTTTTTATTCTTTAGATTGTTTATTTAACTTTCTCTAACTCTACAGTAAAGTGCCTCATAATAGGCAATTCTTTTGTTATAACATAACCTCTGTTTATATTTTCTCTTCTGTCAAATACATTTTTAACAGCAGCTGCTATATAATCCATATGATTATTAGTGTAAACCCTACGAGGAATAGCCAAACGAAGAAGCTCTAAGCGTGGATATCTGTTCTCCCTAGTTACAGGATCTCTATCTGCTAAAATACTTCCAATTTCTACACCTCTAATGCCACCCTCTACATATAGCTCTACGCCTAAAGTTTGTGCAATAAATTGTTCTTTTGGAAGATGAGTGAGTATTTTCTTAGCATCTAAAAAAACTGCATGACCACCTGTAGGGCGTTGATAAGGAATTCCATACTCGTCTAACTTCTTTCCTAAATACTCTATTTGTTTAATACGAGTCTCTAAGTATTCAAATTCTGAGCCCTCTTGTAAACCTTGTGCTAAAGCATTCATATCTCTACCAGCCATTCCGCCATACGTTAAGAAGCCTTCATACATAATACCAAACATTTGGCATTTTTGCATGTCTTTTTCATCTTTAAAAGCAACAAAACCACCCATATTAAGAATTGCATCCTTTTTAGCTGACATTGTCATAAAATCTGCATGAGAATAAATCTCTCTTGTAATTTCTTTTATGGTTTTATTCTCATAGCCCTTTTCGCGTGTTTTAATAAAGTAAGCATTCTCGCAAAAACGAGCAGAATCTATCAGTAATTTTACTCCATATTTTTTACAAAGAGTAGACACTCCCTTTATGTTTTCCATAGAAACAGGTTGTCCTCCTGCTGTGTTATTAGTAATTGTTAGAACAACAGCTGGTATTTTTTCTATAGGATTCTCTTTTAGTACTTTTTCTAACTTATTTAAGCACATATTACCCTTAAAAGGAATCTCTAATTCGGTATCGGCAGCTTCATCTATTGTACAATCAATTGCAAAGGCTTTTCTATACTCTATATGGCCTTTTGTTGTATCAAAATGTGAATTACCAGGCAAAATATCACCAGCTTTAACAATAGCACTAAATAACACGTTTTCGGCAGCCCTACCTTGGTGAGTAGGCATTACATACTCAAATCCTGTAACATCTTTAATACTCTCTTTCATATTAAAATAGGAAGAGGCTCCAGCATAGCTCTCATCGCCACACATAATTGCAGCCCACTGCTTATCACTCATTGCATTTGTTCCAGAGTCTGTTAGCAAATCTATAAATACTTGCTCGCTCTTTAAATTAAAAAGATTATATTTAGCATCTTTTATCCACTGCTCTCTTTGCTCTCTAGTTGAGCGCTTTAATGTCTCTACAGATTTAATTCTGTATGATTCCGCAAAAGGTAATTCCATAATAGTTGTTTTAAAGTAAAAATTGATATCTAAAATTTTAGTTGTGTAACTAAGTTTAAGCAGTAATAAAAAACTAGCGTATCTTAATAAAAACCAGTTTTTACCTTAATGCTTGCACAAAAATAATAATAATTGATAACAGTTTTTATATTTTTTTACGTTTTTACTAATAAAAATTAAAATTTTTATTATATAAGTGCTAAAGCACCACAAAAAGGGATGGCGACTAAATTATGTTTTAGTCGCCATCCCTTATAATATTAGTT
>CAXYUL010000122.1:0-6248 GCA_964292095.1 uncultured Bacteroidales bacterium
AATGGATATGTGAACAAAAAGGGCGAGCTAACAGATAAATATTACAATGATAAGACAGTAGGAGCAATAGAGTTAGATAGTGAAGTTGCAACCCATACAGATGCGATAATAGCTGTGCTTGACTCTATATATAATCCTGAGGCTCTTAAACCAGAAAATGATGACAAAAAGAATGTTAGTCTTAGATTTGAACAAGATAAGTTTAATAAGGCAGAGTTCCAAAAGTTGTGGTAATTAATATCTCCAAAGAGCTATTATACGGTTAAATTTGAAGAAGATGAGTTGGTTGAGAATGCCATAAAATCTATTGATAAGAACTTACATGTTAGGCGTATGTATCTTAAAATTACATCGGGGGAAATGGATAAAATAAGTTCAAAAAAACAACTTACAGAAGGTAATGCCTTTATTGTATCTGAAAAAGATAGTAAAGACATTGACCTATATGCTAACAGTAATGTAAAGTATGATCTTACTGGTAAACTAACAGAGGGAACTGGACTTACTCGTAAATCTGTGGTAGGAATATTAACAAGGATACAGCCAGATATATTTAAACAGTTTTCGTATAACCCCGAGGAGTTTATTATACGTGCTACAGAATTAATAAACGAGCAAAAGGCATCTTCTATTATTCAGCATATTACTTATAATAAGTTAGAGGAGTGCTATGACTCATCTATATTTGCTGATGCAAAACTTAAAGGACAAATGGGTGTGAACGTAATGAGTGCAGAACGCCATCTTTACGACCATATATTATTTGATTCAAAAACTGAGCAGAAATTTGCAGAAGATTTAGAATCACATAAAAATGAGGTTGCTGTGTATGTAAAACTACCTAAGAGTTTCTATATAAATACACCAGTTGGTAAATATTCTCCAGACTGGGCAATAGCCTTTGAGGAAGGAGCAGTAAAGCATATATACTTTGTGGCTGAGACTAAGGGTGAATCAAATACTTTACAATTCTTAAAGGAGCAGAACCTACGAGGAATTGAAGATGCAAAAGCACTATGCGCAGAACAGCATTTTAAAGCAATAAGCACCAATACTGTTAAATATGATGTTGTGAGCAGCTATGAGCAACTTTTGGATATTGTAAAAAATTAAAATTTTAAAAATTACTAGTTATAAGCCCATAATAGCTAATCATTAACATTCCCCCCTTATACTTACCCATTATTAATTAAAATTAATTAAATTTGTAAATTACATAATAATAGAACGTATGACTTTAATTAAATCAATATCAGGTATTAAGAGTATAATAGTATGACCAAAAATAATAAAGCTATAGTTATCAAGAACGGAGAAAGCAGAGAAGTGATTATTTATCGTGATGCAAACAATGCCCCAAAAGTAGAAGTATTATTACAATACGAAAATCTTTGGTTGACCCAAATGTCTTTAGCTACACTCTTTGATGTCAATCGTTCTGTGATAACTAAACACATTAAAAACATTTTTTCAACAAGAGAATTGTTAGAAAATTCAGTATGTGCAATTTTTGCACATACTGCCAATGATGGCAAATCATATAAAACAATGTTCTATAATCTTGATGCAGTTATTGCGGTAGGTTATCGTGTAAATTCAGAAAGGGCTATATTGTTTCGTACTTGGGCAACAAATATTTTAAGAGAGTATATAAAAAAAGGTTCGGTGCTTGATATAGAGAGGCTAAAGCAACCAGAGTATATATTTGGGCAGGACTATTTTGATGAAACACTAGAGAGAATACGTGATATACGTAGTAGTGAAAGAAGATTTTATCAAAAAATCACAGACATATACTCTCAATGCAGTGCTGATTATGATGTTAATAGCGAACTAACCAAAACTTTTTTCTCTACTGTACAAAACAAGCTCCATTGGGCCATAAGTAGTGAAACCGCTGCTGAAATTATATATTCAAGAGCTAACCATGAAAAAGATAATATGGGTTTGACTTCGTGGAAGAATGCACCAAACGGAAGAATCAGAAAGGGAGATGTTGCAATAGCTAAAAATTACTTAACACAAGAAGAGTTAGAGAGCTTGAATCTAATTGTTTCTTCATATTTAGATTTAGCAGAGCTACGAACCAAAAGGAAGCAAGTAATGTATATGAAAGATTGGATTGCCCAATTAGATAAATTTCTACTTGCCGACGATCGTGATATACTTCAAAATGCAGGAAGGATATCTGCATCTGTTGCTAAAGAAAAAGCAGAGTGTGAATTTGAAAAATATAATATAATACAGAATCAACTTTATCAAAGTGATTTCGATCTTTTTTTGCAGCTAGAGGAAATAGCAGATAAGAAATGCTAATCATTAACATTCCCCCCTTCTACTTACCCATTATTAATTAAAATTTATTAAATTTGCAGCTTACATAAAAATAGAACGTATGACTTTAATTAAATCAATATCAGGCATTAGGGGTACTATTGGTGGAGAAATAGGCAATGCACTTACCCCAATTGATGTAGTAAAATTCACTTCGGCGTATGCAACTGAGCTAAGAAAAAGGATTCCTGGAAAGGAAAAATATAAGGTGGTAGTGGGCAGAGATGCTAGATTGTCGGGAAGAATGGTAGAATCTATTGTATGCGGAACCTTATCTGCATGTGGAATTGATGTGGTTAATGCTGGCTTGTGCTCTACTCCTACCACAGAAATGGCTGTTATGTTTGAGAAGGCCGATGGGGGAATAATTCTTACTGCTTCTCATAATCCAAAGCAATGGAATGCCTTAAAATTATTAAATGAGAAAGGCGAATTTTTAAATGCGGCACAGGGAGAGGCATTATTGCAGACAGCAGATAAAGAAGATTTTACATACTACCCTGTAGATGAGATTGGTAAAATTATTAATAAGGACTTTACTAACAAGCATATAGAGGCAGTATTGCAACATCCACTTGTGGATAAGGAGGCAATTTATAGGGCAGGTTTTACTGTTGTTTTAGATGCTATTAATTCGGTTGGAGGAATTACAATGCCTAAATTACTAGAGGCACTAGGAGTTAATTGTATATGCTTAAATTGTGAGCCTACAGGTGATTTTGCACATAATCCAGAGCCTCTGCCAAGTAATTTAACAGAACTTTGCTCTGAGGTTGTAAAAAATGGAGCCGATTTGGGAATATCGGTAGATCCAGATGTGGATAGGCTTGCTTTAATTTGCCAAGATGGAAATCCTTTTGGAGAAGAGTACACATTGGTTTCTGTTGCTGATTATATTTTGGAGAATAAAGCAGGAAATACAGTTTCTAATCTTTCTTCGTCTAGGGCATTAAAGGATATAACAGAAAAACATGGTGGTAAATATTTTGCTGCGGCTGTGGGTGAGGTGAATGTTACAGAAAAGATGAAAGAGGTTGGGGCTATAATAGGTGGCGAGGGTAATGGCGGAGTAATATTTCCAGAACTTCATTATGGAAGAGATGCTTATATTGGTATTGCTTTGTTTTTAAGCAATTTAGCTAAAAAGGGTTTAAGTGCTAGCGAACTTAGAAAGACTTATCCAAATTATTTTATTTCTAAAAATAAAATAGAATTATCGGATCCTCTTCTTATTGATAAAATTTTAAATGCTATAAAGAAGGTATATGGTAAGGAGCGTATTACAGATATAGATGGTGTTAAAATAGATTTTGACTCTAAAAAGAGTTGGGTGCACCTGAGAAAATCTAATACAGAGCCAATTATACGAATTTATTCAGAAGCACCACTACTAGAACAAGCAGAGAAATTGGCGCAAGAGCTTATCTCTAAAATTAACGAGATTATTAAACTGTAAAAATTATGTTTTCTTTTAGAACAACCCCCATATTTGAGCAAGAGGATTTAGTGCTAAAAAGTGGGAAGCTAGGTCTATTGTGTAACCAAAGCGCTTGGAACGCCCAAACTGGAGAGTACTTATTTGAAACGCTGGCAAAAACAGGCCAATTAAAACGCCTTTTTATGCCAGAGCATGGCTTATTTGGAGAGCTTCAAGATCAGGTAAAATTGAGCACAAATATTCTTAGCGACAATTTGTCAGATAATAACACTATATATGGCAATCTTAGATTAAAAGGAGTAGATTTAGTATCGCTATATGGCTCAACAGAAGAAAGTTTAAGTGCGGATATAAATAAGTTAGTAGATTTAGATGCGCTTATTATAGAATTGCAGGATGTTGGATGTAGGTACTATACTTATCCATCTACAATATTTAATATTTTTAAAACACTTAGAGATAATGATATTAATCTACCTATATATGTTATAGATAGAATTAATCCTGCTGGAAGACAAGTAGAAGGCACAATGCTTAGAGCTGGTTATAGGTCATTTATAGGATTAGAAGGTGTTACACATAGACATGGATTAACAATTGGCGAACTGGCCTATTACCTTTATAGTGAGCTAAATGCAAAGTTTCCATTACATATAATATCATATAAGGCATCGCAAAAAGAGCTATTACCTTGGAGTATTCCTCCTTCACCAAATTTTCCAGGACTATTTACTGCTCACCTATATAGTGGTCAGTGTTTATGGGAGGGGACAAATGTAAGTGAAGGTAGAGGAACAACTAGGCCATTTGAAATATTTGGCGCCCCATTTATGAATACTCTTGGAGCTAAAGAACAAGAGTATGGAACATGGACATCTAGTAATAGCCCATTATACGATGATGGGGCCTTTATTCGTTGGCTTAAATTTATTCCTACTTTTCATAAGTATAAAGATGAGTGTTGCTTTGGATTTCAAATACTATTAAAGCCAAATATGCAGTACCATGCGCTGGCACATAATTTGAGAATTATGCGCTTTGTTAAAGAAAATTGTAGTGGTTTTGCTTTTAGAGAGGGTAAATATGAGGCTGGAAACGATAAACGTGCTATAGAACTATTATTAGGAGATAAGGAGTTAATAGATTTTGTAGAACTAGGTGGAGATTGGAACGATATTAAAGAGCACATTAAGGTTGAAGAGCAAAAATGGATAAAAAAAGCAAAGAAATATTTACTATATGAAGAAGAACAATTATATAGAATAAAATAAATTAAAAAACAAGAATACATTATGGGAAATCCTATCTTAAGTGAGCAGATGTTCAAAAAGTCTGCTTCTATTAGTAGTGCTACTGGTACTATGACAATTGGTGGAACACTTACAAAAACATTACTTTTATTATTAATGGTTATAGCTGGAGCTGCTTACACTTGGAAAATATATTACGAAGCAATAAATCCACAATCTATTCAAACATGGATGATAGGTGGAGTAATTGTTGGTTTTATTTTAGCTTTAATTATTTCTTTTAAACCTAATACAGCCCCTGTTCTCTCTCCTATTTATGCAGCAGCTGAGGGCTTGTTTTTAGGAGGAATATCTGCAATGTTTAACCAATCATTTGCTGCTACTGCCCCTAACATTGTAATTAACTCTGTAATTCTAACATTATTAACTGCTGTTATTATGTTCACAGTTTACAGACAAGGACTTATTAAAGTTAATGGAACTTTTCGCAAGATTATGACAATATCATTAATTACCATAATGGTATTTTATCTTGGGAGTATGATATTATCATTTTTTGGTGTTAATGTAAGCATTTTGCACGATAGCAGCCCGCTTAGTATTGGAATAAGCATAGTAATTGTTGCTGTTGCTGCTTTTAGCTTGTTAATGGACTTTGATTTTATTGCTAAAGCATCGCAAGCAGGTGCTCCAAAATCTATGGAATGGTATGGTGCATTTGGACTTATAGTTACTTTAGTATGGCTATACTTAGAAATACTAAAACTACTTGCAAAGTTTGCTGGAAATAAACAATAAAATCACTTTATAAAAAATTTTGCAAATATGTAAATAAACATTACATTTGCACCCTGATAAATTTTAAAACAATATTGTAATGAAAAAAGGAATACATCCCGAAAGCTATAGAATGGTTGCTTTCAAGGATATGTCAAACGATCACGTTTTTTTAACACGTTCGTGCGCAAACACTAAAGAAACTTTAGAAGTAGACGGAGTTACTTATCCAGTAATTAAAGTGGAAATCTCCAACACATCTCATCCTTTCTACACAGGTAAGATGAAACTTGTAGATACTGCAGGTAGAGTTGATAAGTTCTACAGCCGTTACAAGAAAAAATAAGTATACATATTACTGCAAAGAAAGACACATTGATTTATATATAAGTGTATTTATATAGCATTTTAAGTAACGAGCATGTATAAGTGTGTGTATGTATTGTTTA
>CAXYUL010000123.1:0-6119 GCA_964292095.1 uncultured Bacteroidales bacterium
TAGATTTTCTACAATCGCCAGCACCATTACACTGCTCAACACAACACATAAAAGCATACAAGCTACTATCAGAAAATCCATTAGTACTTTTTCTTCCCGACAAATTAACATTCTCAGCCTTCCAATTAAAATAGGTATCTTTTAACAAATTGCCCTGCTTACCAAGCATATATGACTGATCAACATCATACCTTAAACAACAATCCATTGGTGGCGTATCTACAATCTTTCCACAATTAAAAACATTATTAACATCAAAGCACGCCTTAAGAGAACGCATTAACTCATAAACAGAATCGCCATACACTATCCTAATAAACTCGCCCCTCAACCTACCATCACCATGCTCGCCACTCAAACTACCCCTATGCTTTTTAACCAACAAAGCAGTCTGCAACGCCACCTCTCTAAAAAGCTCTCTATCCCTTATATCCTTAATATTTAAAATAGGTCTCAAATGCAACTCGCCTGTAGCAATATGTGCATGATAAACACAGCTCAAACCCAAACTCTTAAGCATTTGCGCAAAATCCTTCATATAAGCTGGAAGCCTCTCTGCAGCCACTGCAGTATCTTCTATAACACTCACAGGCTTAGCATCACCCTTCATACCACTAAGCAAACCCAATCCTGCCTTTCTTAAAGCCCACACCTTATTAATATCTGCACCATACACCCTAGAACAATAATACACCAAAGCACCTCCACCTTCACCACTAGCATTAACAACTCCACAATTAGAACCACCACAAGCATCAACAACATCACCACTAACATTAACGCCACAATCAACAATATCAGCAACATCACCACTACTTTCGCAAGCACAAGAACTACCATCGC
Organism: uncultured Bacteroidales bacterium; assembly: GCA_964292095.1. Lineage (GTDB taxonomy): Bacteria > Bacteroidota > Bacteroidia > Bacteroidales > UBA932 > Egerieousia. The sequence continues at coordinate 844 of CAXYUL010000123.1, forward strand.
CACTGCCACACCCCACAACATTCGCCTGTCTCATCAAAGCCTCCTCCAAAGCACTCGCCACAGTATCTAGCTCATCTCTAGTATCAAAAGCCAACTCTATAATTAAAATTGCAGCAGGATCTCCTTTAACAAAAAACCTATTCTTTTGCTGAGCCAAATTGCCCTTACTAAGCTCTAAAATATTAGAATCAATAAGCTCAATAGCAACAGGTTTAAACTTTAATGCCACAAGATTTGCAAGAAAAGCCTTATCCAAAACATCACAATGAGCACAAAGCACAAGCTTCTCCTTTGGCAACACTGCACACAAATTAACTTTAAGCTCTGTTGCAAAAGCCAAAGTCCCCTCACTCCCTGCCAAAACATTACACAAATTAATACTCCTATCTCTAAAATCTAAGCCATTGTCCAAAAGCCCATCAATAACTTCGTCAATTGCATAACCACAATTACGCCTACGTAAAGTCTTACACGGATAACTCTCCTCAATTAAGCTCACAGCATTTTTATCTAAAGCCAAATTTATAAACCAAGCATAAATCCCCCTTATTAAAGAATCCTTAGCAGCCCCACCAGACGCCCCTGCAGCAGCCCCACAAGCAGCATCGCCAGCCCCACAAACTCCCCACTCCTTCCAAAACTCCCTCCCAAACCTCTGCTCTAGCTCGGCAATAGTATAACTCTTAAAAATCTCTACACTAGCATCACTCAAAACCACCCTAGCCTCTAAAAGATGATGCCTAGTACTACCATAAACCAAAGAATGTGAGCCACAAGAATTATTTCCAAGCATTCCGCCCAAACAACACCTATTACTAGTAGAAGTTTCTGGACCAAAACACAAAGCATAAGGCTTACAAGCCAAATTAAGCTCATCTAAAACCACACCAGGCTGCACAATAGCCCAATGCTCCTTAGCATTTATCTCAACAATCTTATTTAAATGCTTACTTATATCCACAACAATACCACTCCCCACAACCTGACCAGCCAAAGAAGTTCCGCCAGCCCTAGGAATTATGGTCTGTTTATTAACACCAGCATACCTAACTAAATCTATAATATCTTGCTCAGAACTAGGAAACGCTACACCCAAAGGCATCTCTCTATAAGCACTTGCATCTGTAGAATAAGCTATTCTATGCAAAAGACTCTTATTTATCTCTATCACTCAAATAAATCATTAATAAAAACCATATCTAACAACTAATCCTAGCACTCCCCCTCTAGCAACTCCACCTTGCCAGAGCGCAAAACATAGCGTTCGCCACTTTGCTCGCAAGTAGCGTATGCTGGGGCATCTATGCCCTTGCCATTAAACTTAAGCTTACAACCATATTTACTCATCCAGCCAATCTGTTTTGCTGGGTTCCCAACTAATAAAGCAAAATCTGGAACACTCTTAGTTACTACTGCCCCTGCACCAATAAAGGCATACTCTCCAATATCATGGCCACACACTATTGTTGCATTTGCGCCAATAGAAGCTCCATTACCAACATGGGTAAGAGCATACTCACTCTTTCTATTTACAGCAGAGCGTGGATTAATAACATTTGTAAAAACACAAGAAGGACCTAAAAACACATCATTGCCACAAGTAACACCAGTATAAATGCTAACATTATTTTGCACCTTTACATTATTTCCCAACACAACAGATGGAGAAATAACCACATTCTGCCCAATATTACACTGCTTACCCAAGGTTGCACCACTCATTATATGAGAAAAATGCCAAATCTTAGTACCCTCACCAATAACACAATTAGGATCTATTACCGCTGTTGGATGAACAAAAAACAAACTTTCATTATCTAAATGCTCCATAACTAAAAATTCTATAATAAAATACTAAAAAAACCTCTTTACCGCAGCAATAACCATATCTTGCTGCTCTCTAGTTATCTCTGTGTGCATTGGTAAAGATAGCACAGAATAAGCCAAATCTCTAGAAACATTAAGACAGGTACCAACCCTGCTAATTGGCTTAAAGGCATCTTGCTCCTGCAAAGGAAGAGGATAATAAATCATAGCAGGTATTCCTGCTTCATTTAAAAATTCCTTTAATGCATCCCTTTTATCATTAAGCACCTTTAAAGTATACTGATGATAAACATGGGTAGAATTAGCCACCTGCGCCGGAGTTACAATAAAGTTCTGCTGCTTATCCCATTGCTCAAAAGCCTGCGTATAGTAAGCAGCAGCCATTTGTCGGGAAGCAGAATAATCATTTAAATACTTTAATTTTACATCTAAAATTGCTGCCTGAATTGTATCTAACCTAGAGTTGCAGCCAATTACAGAATGTTTATATTTTACCTTTTGCCCATGATTAGCAATCATTTTTAACAAAGCAGCCAAATGCTCATCATTAGTAAAAAGCGCACCCCCATCGCCATAGCAACCCAAATTCTTAGAAGGGAAAAAAGAAGTACAGCCTATATCGCCAATAGTAGCAGCCTGCATTACCCTGCCATCAGAAAAAGTATATTTAGCACCAATAGCCTGAGCCACATCCTCTATAACATACAAATTATGTTTTTTTGCAAAGGCCATAAGTGGCTCCATATTAGCACATTGACCAAAAAGATGAACAGGCACAATAGCTTTTGTCTTTTCAGAAACTGCCCTGTCTAAAGCCTCTAAATCTTCTAAATCTATATTAAAAGTATTATAATCTACATCTACCATAACTGGCACAAGCCCCAAAAGCCCTATCACCTCTGCTGTGGCAACGTAAGTAAATGCCGGCACAATCACCTCATCTCCAGGCTCTAACACTGGTCTTCCAGAGGCAGACTTATGCATTAAAGCCATAAGCGCAATCTGCAAAGCATCTGTACCATTTGCACAAGGAACAACATATTTAGCCCCTGTAAACTCTGCCAAATGCTGGGCAAAATCATCAACCTGCTTACCATTAATAAAAGAGCAAGAATCTAAAACCCCTGCCACTGCCCCATCAATCTCTTCCTTAATCTTTAAATACTGACCTTTTAGGTCTACCATCTGAATTTGCTCCATATAATATCAATTAACAAAACCTATCTATTCTCGTACATTTTTTTATAATAACTCTCATACTCCCCACTTGTAACATTATCCATCCACTCCTTATTCTCTAAATACCACTTAACCGTTTTTTCTATCCCCTGCTCAAACTGCAAACTAGGCTCCCATCCAAGCTCATTTTTGAGCTTAGTAGAATCAATTGCATAACGCAAATCGTGGCCAGCCCTATCTGTAACATAAGTAATTAGCTTCTCACTGCTTCCAATTGGCCTACCCAAAATCTTATCTACAGCCTTTATCATAACCTTAATAAGATCTATATTCTTCCACTCATTAAAGCCCCCAATATTATATGTTTGCCCAAACTTTCCCTTATGAAAAATTACATCTATAGCACGTGCATGATCTTCTACATACAACCAATCTCTAATATTCTCTCCCTTACCATAAACTGGCAAAGGCTTATTATTAGTTATATTATTAATAAACAAAGGAATAAGCTTCTCTGGAAACTGATACGGACCATAATTATTACTACAATTTGTAACAATAGTATTCATCTTATAAGTATCGGCAAAAGCCCTAACAAAATGGTCGCTACTCGCCTTAGACGCAGAATACGGACTATGTGGATCGTATTTTGTCTGCTCCGTAAAAAAACCTCCATCAAGCTCCAGTGCTCCATAAACCTCGTCGGTAGAAATATGATAAAAAAGATTATCTCTTTCTTCCCGACAAAAACTCTCTCCACCCACATTGCCACTAGCAGCATTGCAACTAGACTCTAACCAGTAAGTCTTAGCTGCCTGAAGCAAACTTAGAGTGCCCATAACATTAGTTTGGGCAAAGGTAAATGGATCTTTGATGCTTCTATCTACATGACTCTCTGCCGCTAAATGAATAAGTCCATTAATTTTATACTGCCTAAATATTTCTAAAATTTTATTAAAATTACAAATATCTTCTTTAATAAAAGTATAATTTGCAGCCTTTTCTATATCCTTTAAATTAGCTAAATTTCCTGCGTAAGTAAGCTTATCTAAATTTATAATATTATAATTTGGATATTTATTTACAAATAAGCGCACAACATGAGAGCCAATAAAGCCTGCGCCACCGGTTATAAGTATATTTTTCATCTTAAATTATTTGCTATCTGTTAATTAAACTTAATAAATACTGCCCATACTCATTTTTTATCATGGGCTGAGCTAACTCTACTAGCTTTTCTGCACTAATCCATTTATTATTATATGCAATCTCCTCTAAACAAGCAATTTTTAAACCTTGCCTTTTTTCTATCACCTCTACAAAATTAGAAGCCTCGCTCAAAGAATCATGCGTACCTGTATCTAGCCAAGCAAAACCCCTACCCAAAAGCTCAACTTTTAGCTCTCTATCATTTAAAAACATTTGATTAACTGTAGTAATTTCTAGCTCGCCCCTAGCCGATGGCTTAATATTTTTAGCAACATCTAGCACCTTATTAGGATAAAAATACAAACCCACCACAGCATAATTAGACTTTGGTTCCTGTGGCTTTTCCTCTATAGAAAGCACATTACCTGCTTTATCAAACTCTGCAACTCCATACCTTTGAGGATCGTTTACCCAATAGCCAAAAACTGTAGCCTTATTATCATTCTCTGCTGCTAGTACTGCTTTGCTAAGCATTTGAGAAAAACCTCCGCCATAAAAAATATTATCGCCCAAGACCAAACACGCAGAATCGTTAGCTATAAACTCCTCTCCAATTATAAAAGCCTGAGCCAAACCATCGGGGCTAGGTTGCTGAGCGTATGTAAATTTAACCCCATAATCTGAGCCATCGCCCAAAAGCCTCTCAAAACCAGGCAGATCGTTAGGTGTAGAAATAATTAAAATATCTCTTATACCTGCCAACATTAGTACCGATATAGGATAATATACCATTGGTTTATCATAAATAGGCAGCAACTGCTTGCTTACCCCCTTAGTAATAGGATACAACCTTGTACCACTACCCCCTGCCAAAACAATTCCTTTCATTAATTTATTTTGTATTTATTAAAAGCCTCACAGAGCTTTACATCATAATTATTTTCTTTATATTTTGGGCCATTATAGCCCCTAGCAAAGCCTGCCCAATTATGCTGGGCCAAATATGGCCCTAAGTTACAATTTTTAATAAAATTTACAAACAACAATAAATGCTCCCTATTACCGCTAGCCATTCTAGCTACAAACTCTCCCACACTAGCACAACCACAATGTTTATAATT
>CAXYUL010000124.1:0-6030 GCA_964292095.1 uncultured Bacteroidales bacterium
GCTTTAGAAATTTTAGAAGTAGCATGCCTCTGAAAGCATAGCGCAGCCTCTTGGGGATTCATGCCAACACCATTATCAATTACCTGAATAAGAGTTTTGCCATAATCGTTTATAATTACACTTATAGACGTAGCTTTAGCATCTACACTATTCTCCATCAGTTCTTTAACAACGCTTGCTGGTCTTTGAATAACTTCTCCTGCTGCAATTAGATTTGAAATATGACTTGGTAGAACCTGTAACATAATTGTTTTTTACTTTCTAGTTTAGTTGTTAAAGAATACTCCTAAGAATTGTGAGAAGTATAATAAAGCCAACATAAACATTACCAATGCAATAAGAGTAAGTATTCTTCTTAATTTAGAACTATTATCACTCCTTTTTACATCGTATTTTATCTTTCCAAACGAGCCTCTTATGCTCTTTCCTGGAACGTACTCCCCCTTTTCCCTGTTTTGGGCATTTTCAATTCTCTCTTTTAAGTCCTCTTTTCTTTCATCATAATAAAGTGGACGGTAATTGAAAACTCTATGTTTAGGGGTTCTAAAAAAACTTAAATTTAAGCCCATATTCTTTTTTATTTCTTTAAAACACAAAGATAAAATAATTTATGTTATTTTTGTTAATCGTTTTATAAACATAGTTAATTAACAATAAATAAATATGGATTTTAGAGTTGGAAATGGATACGATGTGCATTTATTATCAGATGCTTTACCTTTCTTCTTGGGTGGGCTCAAAATTGAGCACACAAAAGGCTGTGTAGCTCATTCAGATGGGGATACCCTAATTCATGCACTTTGCGACGCCTTGTTGGGTTCTCTTTCTTTGGGTGATATAGGAAAGCATTTTCCCGACACATCTAGCGAGTTTAAAGGAATAGATAGTAAAATTTTACTACAAAGGAGCTACTCTCTAATAAAGGAAAGGGGATATAAATTAGTTAATGCCGATTGTACAATTTTGTTGCAGAAACCTAAGATTGCGCCATATATAAATGATATGAGAGCAACTATTGCTAATATATTAGAGTGTGAATCCGATAGAATTTCTATTAAGGCTACCACTACAGAAGGTGCTGGTTTTGTGGGAAGAGAAGAGGGTATAGCTGTGTACGCAACCGTTTTATGTATGAGAGAAGATTACTAGCATTATATTTTCTTTTTAGCATAATCTAATATTTTAAATTTTATGGCATTAAACTGTGTAATTTAAAGAAAATTTTATACATTTGCAGCCTCAAATTACTGAGATATGGTGTAATGGTAGCACAAGAGATTCTGGCTCTCTTGGTTCGGGTTCGAGTCCTGATATCTCAACTCTTTTTCTATCTATTATTTGTGCACCTATTGGCTTTACAAATTCACATGTATTTTCTAAAGATGGGGGTAGTATCATTTTTAAAGGAAAACATGACACTCCCTATTGGGTATTTTATTCTCTTGTCATAGATGGAAAGTATATTCCATTATTCAAAGAGGATCAATCTGTTAAGTGAACTACTACCTTTTTTGGTGATTAACCATGGATAGCATACACTAACGCATAAAAAAAGCACCTACAAATTTGTAAGTGCTTGATTTTTAGAGTAGCGCGACCCAGGATTGAACTGGGGACCTCATGATTATGAATCATGCGCTCTAACCAGCTGAGCTATCGCGCCGTTTGGGAGTGCAAAAGTAGTAATTAATTTTATTTATCCAAAATTTTTAATTTAAAAATTTAATTATTACTGCTCATAGCCTCATATATCGGGCTTTTCTTATTTAAACTAACATGGAGTAGTTTTTATTTAAATGCAAATACCATATATTTGTAAAAATATTTATACAATGATGGTAATAAAAGATAGAAAGGATACAAACAGTATTAAGTTTGATTCGTTAAAGGAGAACTTTGGAAGGAGTGATTTAATTCCTATGTGGGTTGCGGATATGGACTTTGAATCGCCAAAGTGTGTGCAGGATGCCCTAAAAGATATTGTGTCGGGAAGCGTATATGGATATAATAGGATTCCTAAAGACTACTATCCAACATTGCAGCAGTGGCTTAAAAATGAGCAGGATTGGCAGGTTGAGCAGGATTCAATAACATTTATTCCTGGTATTGTTAAAGGGATAGGTTACGTTATAAACTTTTTTGTTAAGGCGGATGAGGGTATTGTTATTCAACCACCTGTTTATCCGCCTTTTGCAAATTTACCAAAGGGAAATAATAGGAAGTTATTATTTAACCCTTTAATTAGATGCGAGGAGGGTGCTTTAGAATGTGGATGTGAGAAGCATTATAGAATGGATTTTGATAATTTATTGGAAATTTTTAAGACAGGGCAGGCTAAATATTTGATTTTATGTAATCCTCATAATCCAGTTGGAATTTCTTGGAGCAGAAAAACTTTACAAAAGTTAGCAGATTTATGTTATGAGTATAAAGTTATTGTTATTTCAGACGAGATTCATGCTGATATGCAACTATTTGGGAACAAGCATATTCCATTTGCAAGCGTGAGTGATAAAGCCTCTGCAATTAGCATTACATTTGGTGCACCTTCTAAAACCTTTAATATGGCAGGAATAGTTAGTTCATACGCTATTGTGCCAAATCCTACATTAAGAAAAGATTTCTTTAAATGGTTAGAAATTAATGAGTTAAGCTCGCCGACAATTTTTGCTACTATGGCTACAATAGCAGCCTACACAAAAGGGGCGGAGTGGAGAAAAGAAATGTTATTTTATATAACTAAAAATGTAGAATTTGTAGAGGAGTTTTTTGCTAAAAACATACCTAGTATTAAGCCATTACGTCCTCAGAGTTCTTTCCTAATATGGTTAGATTGCAGGGACTTATGTGCAAAATTAGATACTGATAAGCTAGTAGCACAAGAAAAATTAGTAGATTTATTTATAAATAAAGCAAAATTAGCTCTAAATAATGGTGCTACTTTTGGTATTGGTGGATTAGGCTATATGAGGCTTAATGTGGGCTGTGGAAAAGAAACATTAAAAAATGCGCTAGAGGATCTAGCAGAAATAATTAAATAATAATATGAAACAAACAAGTTACGCTTTAGGAATGAGTGTTGCCAATAACGTTTTGGCATCGGGAATAGAAAATTTAAACGTAGAGGAATTTACAAAAGCTTTTAAGGCAGTGTTAGCAGGAGAAGCTACAGAGCTTAGTGCTTCACAAGCTCAAAGTGTGCTTAATGAATTTTTTTCTAATTTAGAAGCTAAACATAGTTCTAAAATGAAAGAAGAGGGGGAGAAATTTTTAAATGAAAATAAGAAACAAGATGGTGTTATCACCCTTGCAAGTGGACTTCAGTATAAAGTTTTAAAAACTGGAAATGGAAAGCAAGCTACTGCAAAAGATACTGTTGAGTGTCATTACGAGGGTAGACTTATAAATGGAGTTAAATTTGACAGCTCTTATGATAGGGGAGAAACTGCATCTTTTGGCGTTACTCAAGTTATTCAAGGCTGGGTAGAGGCTCTTCAACTTATGAAAGAGGGTGATAAATGGCAACTTTTTATTCCCTATAATTTAGCTTATGGCGAGAGAGGTGCAGGCCAATCTATACCTCCTTATGCAACTTTAATATTTGATATAGAGGTTATTAAAGTTAAATAGTTGGAAGCGTTAAGAATTTTGCAATATCTTGCTTTTTAGGAGCTGCATAAATTATATGCTTAATTTCATCTTGTGATTTTTCCTTATTAGGAATTATTATAGTTTGTTCTATAGGAAAAAGATGTGGTTTAACTATAGCCAAAATAGTAAGCAGATCGTATGGGTTATTCATAATTTCTAATGAGTCTATGCTAGTGGTTTTAAATATTTTTTTAAATGTGCTAGGGTCCCTTTGTAAGAAACTAATTAATCCATTCTCTGCTGCTAGATATAAATACTTTCCAGCGAATCTGCTATTTTTAGTAACGCTAGAAGAGTTGTATTTATTTGTAAAGGCGTTTTGCTTTATGCTGTAGAAATCTCTACGAGTAAATGCACATGGGTACACTGCATCTTTGCCTATAAAATAAAAAGGAAGTTTATTAGATATTTTAAATAATTTGTACGAAGCAAGAGAATCTTCTCTTAAGTTATAAGCTCTAAAATCGGGGCTTATTTTTTTATCTACTATTTTTGCCTGACCTTGAACGTAAACTTTGCTAAATGCCTGTATTTTACTAGAATGCTTATCTAAGTAGCTCCCTATTTCTGTAGGTGGAGCTAAAACAACAAGTGTTAAATTACTATAACTATTAGTAAGTGAATCTAATAGTCTATCTATATTTATAAAATATGATTCATCTTTTATAGTTGAATTTAATATTTTGTTTTGTGGCATTTGTGCAAGGCTATCTAATAAAGACAGTTCGTATGGAGTATTATTAATAGAATGAGTGCTTAAATAATCTTTTTTTTGTTTAGAATTAGCTATTGCTATAGGAGCCTTTATTTCAAATAAATTTAAAAAAAGTTCTAGGCTTTTAGCCTTAATAAAAGGAATATCTCCTGTAACAATTATTCCAGCAATACTTAATTTAGGCTTTGTTCTACCTTTATTATTTTTATATCTATCTATTAACGATGCTATTGTTGCAAATGCTTGCGCATCATCTACATCTCTGCCAAAATCTGTTACAATAAGCAAGTTAGAATCTATATCACTTTTAGTGTTTTTATTACTTGCGTATATAGAGTTTGTAATATTGGGGAATATAAAAAAACAAGCCACCATTATAAATAGACTTCTATGAAGTAGATTCATAATGGTGGACTTAAATATCATAATATTTGAATATTATTTTGTCATTCCAAGTTTACGCAATAAAGCCTCTGGTTGAGGGTCTCTTCCGCGGAAGTTCCTATATAGTATATCAGCATCTTCTATACCACCCTTAGATAGTATTTCGCCACGAAATTTATTAGCTACCTCTCTATTAAAGATACCTTTTTCTTTAAACAACTCAAATGCATCTGCCTCTAGAACCTCAGCCCATTTATAAGAGTAGTATCCTGCAGAATATCCGCCAGCAAATATATGTCCAAAAGATGGAGAAAAGGCAACGCTATCTACTACTGGAAGAAGTTGGCAATCTTTAGTAGCATTTTTTTCAAAGCTCAATACGTCCTCATTAGGCAGGGCGCTTAGCGAATGCCATGCCATATCATTTATACTAAAAGCAAGTTGTCTAACGCTAGCATATCCGCTATTATAATTTTTAGCTGCAATAATTTTATTTATTAGTTCCTCTGGAATAACTTCGCCAGTTTGGTAGTGTTTTGCAAAAGAAGATAAATAATCTTTTTCTGTTGCCCAATTTTCCATTATTTGAGAAGGAAGTTCAACAAAATCCCTTGCAACATTAGTTCCGCTAATAGAGTTATATTTTCCCTCAGCTAAAATTCCATGTAAAGCATGTCCAAACTCGTGAAGGAGTGTGCTTACCTCGTCAAAAGTAAGAAGAGAAGGCTCTGTTTCTGTAGGTTTTGTAAAGTTACAAACAATAGAAATCAAAGGACGTTGTTCTTTCCCAAATTTATCAAAACCTTGCTCTCTAAATGCTGTCATCCATGCACCACCTCTTTTGCTTTCCCTTGGGAAAAAGTCTGCATAAAATAAAGCCATATGGCGTCCGCTAGAATCTTTAACGTCATACACTTTAACATCTGGATGATAAACTGGAACATCATTAACTTCCTCAAATTTGAGTCCATATAAAGTATCTGCTAAATGGAATACTGCTCCAATTACGTTTTCTAATTTAAAGTATGGTTTTAGTAACTCATCATTTATAGAGTAATTATCATTCTTAAGTTTCTCTGAGTAAAAAGAAAAATCCCAAGGCATCAACTCGCCAGTAAAACCCTTAGACTTAGCATAGGCTTTTACTGCTTCTACATCTTTTTTAGCATATGGCATAGACTTAGCAAGTAAATCAGCCAAGAATTTATTAACAGTAGGAGCATTTTTGGCCATTCTGTCTTTTAAAGCCATATCGGCAAAAGTTGGATAACCCATAATGT
>CAXYUL010000125.1:0-6016 GCA_964292095.1 uncultured Bacteroidales bacterium
CATCTACTACTTTATTGTTTTTAGTATCTTTTAAAACAACTTGAACAAGTGGCTCTCTACCAACTGCATCTCTATTATCTGTAAGATCTACATTACCATAAGCATTAGAGTGAATAATGTTATTTGCATCTATATGAGCAAATTTAGCTTGGTCTGTAATCTCAACTGCACCAGCTGAAGTTTTTAAACCATACTCAACTAAAGCGAACTCAAATTTTAAGTTATAATCTGCAAAGTTAGTAATAATCTTACCTGCATTGTCGCAAACTTGTACTAAGTCATCTAAATCTGTAGTATGATCGTTGTAAGCAATACTTTTAAGAATACCCTTTCCTGAATTTTCTTGATCTACGCCAATAGCTTTTGGATGAACATAACTATAAGTATAGAAGTGAGGTATTAAACCAGTAGCAAAATCTTGTGCTGGGCAAGTAGTGTAGTTAACATTGTGAATACGAGGAGTTACAGCAGACTCTGTAAGTCTAGCCCAATCAGATACAACTGTTGGTTTAAGACCAGCTGCAGTTTCTTGTGCTGTTAATTTAATATCAGCTTTTAAAGCCATAAGGTTAAATTTCTCTGTACCAACTGCTGGAGCAGCAAAATTTAAAGAAGCTGCGCTAGTTTTTGTTAAAGAAACAGCTAATTTACCATTTTCGTAACTTTTGAACTTTGCCTCTATTTGTGCAGGAGCATCAGCTTTATTAGTAACAATGTTTACAAGAGTGCTAAGTTTCTTTAAATCATCTACTTTTACAGAACTTGGGTTAACATAATAATAAGCAGTAGTACTACCATCGTTAATAGTAATATCTGTTGTACCATCTGTTTCATCTGCTAATAATTTTGTCCAAGGTTTGTAAGTTAGAGATTTAAACTCAACAGCCTCTATTCCACTAATAAATGTAGAAGGAACAAAAGTTAATGAAGTTAATCTACCAGAAATAACTTGGTCTAAAGTAGAGATTGCAGGATTAATTTCTTTAGTAATTCTATCATTAATCTTAGTAATGTCTTCTTTAATTACATCAATAGTACCACCTTTTTTAATAAGGTTCTCCATGTCTGCAACTAATTGGTCAATTTTACCTACTTTTTCTGTAAGACCTAATTTCTCTAGCTCTTCTTTGTATCTCTCTAAAGCAGCAATTTGAAGTTTGTAAGCCTCAATAGCTTCTTCTGCTTTCTCTAATCTACCTGTAATAGCGTTTAATTTAGCAGTAATATCTCCCATTTTTGTATCAAACACAGTTTGATCAACTTTACCATCTACAGTAAGTTTAAGAGCATTAACTAATTTTTGAGCCTCTGCAATAGCATCAGCTTTAGCTGTAGCAGCAGCCTCTAAACCAGCAGCTTTAGCAGCATCTGCAGCGGCCTTAGCAGCAGCAGCATCTGCAGCAGCTTTCTCAGCAGCAGTATTAGCCTTAGCAGCAGCAGCAGCAGCAGCATCTGCAGCCGTCTTAGCAGCAACAGCTTGCGCTTTCGCATCTGCGATGTCTTTTGTAGCTTGAGTTGCAGCAGCCTGCAAAGCAGCTATCTTCTCGTCTACAGCTTTTTTGTTTGCATCAACTTGTGATTGAACATTGCTAATGTCTCCATCATAGTCTTTACAAGCTGTGAATGTACCCATTGAGGTAACTAACATAGCACCTAATAGGATTACACTGAAAAATTTTTTGTTCATAGTAAAAAACTTTTAATTTATAAATTAAAAAAATAAAAAAAATTGAATTATATCCAACATTAAGTAGATAGCACATTTATAGCTATCTACAACTTTTTGTTTATCCCATTTGCACAAAAACACTTAGCGCAATGAGATAAATTGATGCAAATATGAGCATTTTTATTAAAACAAACAAGTATATTTTACATTTTTTTATATCAAATACCAAAAAAAAATAATTAAATATAGTAAAGTATAAACAACTAGCTAATTATAGATAAAAACACTACATAATACAAATATACATTTATTATTATAATATTATACTTACCAGCAAATATTTAATTAAAATTTAACAATTTATGTTATTTATCATCTCTAGCAGCTCCTCTTTTTTTATGGGTTTTGTAATAAAACCATTAGAACCAGCCTCTAAGGCCTTAAGTCTATCAGAATCAAAAGCATTTGCTGTAATAGAAATTATATATATTTCCTTATTAAACTCTCTAATTATACGTGTAGCCTCTAAGCCTCCCATTTTAGGCATCATCATATCCATTAATATAATGTCATAACTATTTTTCTTTAACTCTTCTATTGCTTCCTCTCCATTATAAACATGAACTAAGTTATAGCCTTTTAGCATGTGCTTAAGCAAAATATAATTACTCTCGTTATCTTCTGCTACCAAAATTCTTAAACTAAGCATAGCTTTTCTTTCTCTTTTATGGTTTACAATAGTAGCAAGCGGTATATTACTAATATGCTTTTGTTGGTTTGTATCATTTTGTTGGGTTGTTATAATCTGTGCATAGCATGGAAACCAAGCCCAAAATGTAGAACCCTTACCTAATTTAGATTCAAAATTCATTTTGCCTTTACATACTTGTAGTATAGCCTTACATATAGAAAGGCCTAAGCCTGTTCCTTGGGCAAAATTATCTAGTTTCTCAAATCTCTCAAATACCTTAGAGTGTTTTTCTTCTGCTATTCCTATCCCTGTATCTTTTACGTATATTTTAATTCCTTTTTTAACATACTCATAGCCCATAGTTATATGGCCTTCTGGAGTATATTTTATTGCATTACTTAAAAAGTTAATTAGTACTTGCGTTAGTCTATTTTTATCTAAAGTAACTATACAAGAAGAATAAGGGTTTATACCAATAAGCTGCACCTTAGGATTAGTAAGCTTAAGTTTAGTAGTTAAATATGTTTCATTAAATTGAGCAGAAAGATCAAATGTCTCTGGTTTAAGATTTATTAAGCCAGACTCTAATTTAGAAAGGTCTAATATATCACCTACCAAACGCAGTAAAAGATCGTTATTAGAATTAATGATATTTACATATTCTGCTTTCTCTTTTTGGTCAGAAGATTCCATTAACAATTGAGAAAAGCCAACAATAGCATTTAATGGAGTTCTTATCTCGTGGCTCATATTGGCTAAAAATGCAGATTTTAGAATATTAGCTTGTTCTGCCTTTTCTTTAGCCAGCTTTAGTTCTTGATTAAGCAAAACTAATTTAGTATTATTTCTGCTTAGCCCTGTATATCCAGTAATATTAGATCTGTTATCTTTAATAGATGTTCCAGTAATTGTTATGTATTGCCAAGTTAAATCTTTTGGCAATTTCATCTTCATACTAAAACTAAACTCCTCATCTTTTTTTCTTAATAGCAAATTGGCAAATTTCTTAGCAATATTAACATCAAGTGGATGTACAAGCTTTGTATAATTATCTAAATCGTAAACATTTTTATTACCATCTTGTAAGTAAAAGATAATTTGATTACTCACACAATCATAATTCCAAAGTAACATATCACTTGCCCTCAAGGCCAACTCCACCCTGCGTTGCCCCATTTTAAGGTTATTTTGGTAATTATATGTTTCGCTTACATCATCTAATCTACAAACATAGCCCTCTATATTACCATCTTTTGTAATAATTGGAATAGCATAAACATCTAAAACCTGTCCCCACCTATAAATAATAGTTGTTTTTTCCATCTTTTTGCTATCTCTTGCCTTTAAAACAACACAATTTCTACATGGCTGTGTATATCCTCCTACTGTACTATAACATATGCGACCACATTTATATCTATTTACAAAGGGGTTATTTTTTATTACATCTAAATTTAGCCATACAACTCTAAAATCTTTATCTAAGAAAAAAATACCCGCATTTGCATTATTTAAAATTAACTCTCTTTTAGTATTAGCAAATTCTACTGCTTTGTTAAGCTCTACTATCTTGGTATTATTAATTCTAACTCCAACGTATTTACTAATGGCTATGTTTGGCTCTTTATCATCTATAAAAGGTGTTCCGTAAACTGTAAAATACTCATCTTTTTTACCATGAATGTTTAATTTTGCATTAAATTCAAAATCTTGCATTGTACCACCATCCATTAAAGCTATTGTCTGGTTCATCCTAATCTTAGATTCATTATCTGCATAGTTTAAAAAATCATTAAAACTATAGATGCCATTATCTATGTCTGTAGCAATATGATCGTTATTAGAATCAAACAATTTTTTGTTTACATCATATTCCCATATAGACATATTAGAAGCTTTAATTATAAGATCTGTTTTTAACCTATATTCTATTAATTTTTGCCTACTAACTACTTCGGACGTTACATTTGCGTGGGTTCCAACTATAGTTGTAATATTAGAATTATCATCTTTAAGGCCTCCAAAAGAAGAAGAAACATACATTATACTATTATTGCCGCCCAAATTTACATATTTGAGAATCATGCGTTCTTTTTCAGATTTCTTATTAATAATATTATTAAATTTTTCTTCTAATTCTAAAACTGTTTCATTAGCTAAAGATCTAGCATTCCGATCCCATGATATTTCTTGGCCAGATAAAGTTCCGCCTTCTACAGTCCTAAACATTTTTTCATTTACACTGTACTGCCAAACCGACATTTCTCCAGCCTCTAAGGCAAGAGAAATATAGTACTTTTGCTTCTTAATCTCCGATTCATGCTCCCACCTAAGTGTAATATCTCTTTGTGTGCCAATAATTACACTAGGATTACCGTCTCTATCGTTTCTAATTCCCATCCTAGTTTCATAATAACGGTAACAAGCTTTCTTATTATTATAAACCCTAATAACTAAATCTCCACAACATCTGCTTCCATTAGAAATTTGCTTTATTATATTTTGCACATTGGTAACATCATTTGGATGCAAATAACAGATAGCTTCATCTAATGAAATTTGCTTTCCAATAATTCTATCTATTGTTATAGAAGAAAACATTTTTGTTTTAATATCGTAAGACCAGGTATACATTTGACCAGCCTCTAGAGCCATTAATAAGTTTTGATGAGTTTGCTCTAGTTGATATCTTTTTATTATCCGTTCACTTACATCTGTATAAATTAACACAGTGCCAAATTGATGTCCTTTAGAATTAAGCATAGCAGATGCCCTAACATCTAGGTATAATTTTTCGCTTTTATTTGTTCTATATAAATTTTTCACCTTACTAAAATCATACTCAAGCAAACAATATTTAACTTTACATTGCAACAACTGCTTGGTTAATTCCTCTGTAATATTTGTATAGTCCTTAATGTTAATATGTGAGTTTATTAGTTCGTCCTTATCTTCTATTCCAAAAAGTTCTAAATTTGCAGAATTGCAATCTACCAAATAGCCATTTTTATCAAATAGCTCAACTGCAACTGGGATAGAATTATAAATAGATCTAAACTTTATTAGGTTTTCTTCTTTTGTTTTTAGTTCTAGCTTTTCGTTTGTAATATCCTCTATTATACTTATATATCCATCTAATTCTTTATCATCACTCATTATTATAATAGACTTAACCTGTATCCATTTTTCGCCACTACTATACTTATCAGATAAATACTGTTTTGGTATTAAGGCATTATCAATTTTATATTGGTAAGAAGTATCTTTATTGTTTTTAAGTTTGTTTATAGCCCAAAGTGGTTTTGTTGGGTCTGCAAAAAAATCAACTCCCTTTAATAATGCTTTATCTTTTATTCCAAAAATTTCTACAATTCTGTCGTTTAGCCTAACAAGCTTCGCGTACTCTTTGTAACAAACACGGCCTACCAAAATATCGTTATATATACTTTTAAGTAAATTGTACTGCTTAAATAGCCTAGTATCTGTGTTTTGAACATTTGTAACTTTAGTTTTTATACCAACTATCTTATAAATTACCCCACTTTGGTCTCTTACAGCTTTAAAGTTAACTTTATAATGATAATAGTCATATTCTTTATTATCAAAGAACCTGTAAATTGCTTTTAAATTAACCGCTCTACCGTCTATAAAAGATA
>CAXYUL010000126.1:0-5970 GCA_964292095.1 uncultured Bacteroidales bacterium
AATATAAATGCCTAAAAAACCCCATCTGCAGACAAGGTATTACATTCAGAGGTTCAAAGATTAATAAATATAGCTTATTCTAATATGCCAGAAAAGGTTAAAGAAACCTTTATTCTTAGTAGAGATAAGCACCTAAAAAATAAAGAAATAGCTCAATTATTAGGAATAGGAATAAGTACAGTAGAATTTAGGTTATCGTGCGCTTTTAAAATTTTTAGAAAATATTTAAAAGATTATTTACCATTTTTATTGTGGTTTTTGCCTCCAATTGTTTGATTATATTATGAAAAAATCATTATTACTAAAATATCTTGCCAATCAAGCAAGCAAACAGGAACAACAGCAAGTATTAGACTGGGCAGAAAAAAGCGAATCTAATATGAACTATCTTATTAGTCTAAAGCTCAATTATGTGTCAGCTACACTTCCAAACACATCTGCATCGGAAGAAGAAATGCAAGCTATGCGTAGCTCTATTTTAAATTTAGAGCAGCCAAAGGCGGCATCTACCTTAAAAAATAAAAGGAGTGCTAACAATAAATATAGGATAATAACTATCCTTAGTTCGGCTGTTGCAGTAATTGCCATAATTGCTTTTATACTAAAACCTTCTATAAATAACCCAGTTGTGCTAGAGCAAATGCACCAGAGAGTATTGGCAGAGCTAAAAAAACAAGAAATTAGAATTGGTTTGAAGGACATACCAAGCGAGCAAATTCAAACAATTTATACAGAAAAAGGCGTAAAATCTACTATTATACTTCCCGACAAAAGTATAGTTCAATTAAACTCAGACACAAAGATTTCTTTTCCAACAAAATTTATAGGCTCTACAAGAGAGGTAAATTTAAGTGGAGAAGCCTACTTTAAAGTTACCTCAGATTCTATAAAACCAATGATAGTAACTACTAACAAAGGTTTTATGGTAAAAGTTTTAGGAACAGAGTTTAATATAAAGAGCTATGATAACGATAACCAAGCACAAACAACCTTATACAAAGGTGCTATAGACCTTATAACAGCTAGCTCTACAACATCGGTTAAACCTAATCAGCAAATTTTAATTAATTCACAAAACAAGGTTAAGCTCATAAATCCATCTGCAGTGGAAGACACAAAAGCATGGACAGAGGGTAAACTTATATTTGACGAAACTCCTATTAGCGAGGTAATTAAAATGCTAGAACGTTGGCATGGTGTACAATTTAACGTTAAAGAAAATAAAATATTAGACTACAAAATTACTGCAAACTTTAACTCAGAGTCTATATACCAAATTATGTATATTATAAAAAACTGTACATTAGTAGATTACACAATTGAAGATAATTTGGTATCTGTTTTTTCGCGTTAACTAAAAATATTTAGCCAATATTTAGTTAATCTTTAAACGATTTTAAATAATCTATAATATAGGTAATATTTAAGCGATACTTAAGTAATATTTAATCAATTTTAAACGTTTATAATGGGTTAAACGCATTTTAACAAGAAAATATTAAGGTTTTTGAGCTTTTGTGTGTGCTCTATATATTATAAACTAAAACCTTAATTTATGAACCATAATTATTTTATCAATGCAAAGTTTAAGGCCTTGTCCCTTATTGCTTTGCTTGTACTAAATTTTTCTGTTGCTGCATTTTCCCAGCAAATTAAGCTTACATTTAAGGACACTCCATTAAAAACTGTCCTTAAAGAGATAAGTAGGCAAACTGGCTATTCATTTGCTTATTCCGATGCTCTAAAGCAGGTGAATACCACTATCACATGTAATATTAACTCCAACGAGCCTATCCAAAAGGTACTAAGTTCTCTTTTAAATGGAAAAGGTATTTCCTTTACTGTGTCGGGGAAGCAAATTATTTTAGCCCCAGATAACATTGTTATCAAAAAAAACAAAAGTGAATCAAAACCTGTAGAAAAGAAAATTAGTGGAGTAGTTAAGGACGATTGTGGAGATCCTCTTGCAGGAGCCACTATCCTTAATACAACAAATGGTAAATTTGCAGCAAGTGAATTGGATGGCAAGTATTCTATAGAGGCAAAAGAGGGAGATTTACTTTCCTTCACCTCTATTGGAATGTCAGATTATACTCAAGTTGTTGGGAAAAGCGAAATTATGAATATAAGCATGCTTCCCGACGCAATTACTTTAGACAATGTGGTTGTAACGGGTTATCAGACACTAAGTAAGGAGAGGGCAGCCGGTGCATACTCAGTTGTAACTCAAAAGAAAATTGAATCTAAATTACAAGCAAATATTATGAATAGGCTAGAGGGAATGGTAAGTGGAATGTCTATGTATAAGGGAAGCCCTGTAATTAGAGGTACTTCTACTATATTTGCAGATAAGAGCCCTTTGTATGTTGTTGATGGAGTGCCATTTGAGGGTAATATAGAAACTCTTAATCCAAACGATATAACTAATATATCTGTGTTAAAAGATGCAACTGCCGCTTCTATTTACGGAGCTCGTTCTACAAATGGAGTAATTGTAATTACAACCAGAAGCGGTGTACAAGGTAAAATTAATATAAATTATAATGGAACAGTAAGTTTTTCTCCGCTACCTAATAGAGATTATAATAATTTAATGTCAAGCTCAGAATTTATTGATTATCAAACCTATATGTTTGAGAAGGGCGTTAAACCAACTACTAATCCACAAACAGGTTATGCTGTTAATAAGGTATTTAAACTATTATTTGATAAAAGAAATGGTGTTATAGACCAAGCGCAATTTTCTTCTAGTATAGATAAATTAAGAAATTTAGATAGATATAATCAAGTAAAAGAAGAATTTTTAAATAGCACAGAACTTAGTCATCAACATAATTTGTCTTTTAATGGAGGTTCTGATTTTTATAAATATTCGTTCTCTGTAAACTATAGAGGAACTAGCCCTTATGAAAAAGGTAAATATAATGATAGACTTGGCTTTAATGTAAAAAACAACTTTAATATTACCAAGTGGCTACAATTAGATTTAGGAATTATTGGTAGTGATGTAAATAATGAGTACGATGACGGTATACAAGGTATGTCATTATTGAGGTCTGGTGAAGCGTCTTATTATATGTTAAGAGATGAGAATGGACTAGCAAATAGGTGGGAGGTAGAAAAAAACATAGATGAGATAAATAGATTAAAATCATTAGGTCTTATGGATGAATCTTATTATCCAGTTAATGAGTTAGATAAGGTTAAAGTTACAATGCGAAATCAGTATTTAAATATTAATGTAGGAGCAAGGGTTAAATTTTTTAATTCCCTAAATGCAGAAATTAGATACCAGACAGAGCGTGAAACTGGCTATAATAAGAAGTATTGGACAAAAGATTCATATAAGGTTAAGAATATGATAAATAATGCAACAGCTATAGCTGCTAATGGCACTATTACTAATTATATACCAACTGGAGGACAAGTTAAAGAGACCAATATTAGTAAAAAATCCTATACTCTTAGGGCTCAAATAAATTATTCAGAGTTATTTGCAGATAAACATGATGTAAAGGCTATTGTAGGAGCAGAGAGAAGAAAAGTATATAGTGAGCAAAATGGCCACTATAGATATGGATACGACGATTATAATTTATCTTTTAAAAATATTGATGAAGTTCAGTTACGTAAAGGTATTACAGGAACTCAGGCTTTGGGAGGACGTTATACTCTTTATGAAGCTCAGCCACAATATTTATGTATAGATGATAGATATGTTTCATTTTATGGAAACGTTTCCTATACCTATGATAATAGACTTAGCGTAAATGCTAGTATTAGAATGGACCAATCCAATCTTTTTGGTACAGATCCTAAATATCAGTATCGTCCTCTTTGGTCTATAGGAGCAAGCTATTCAATTTTAAAGGCTAATCAAGTAAAATGGATAGATCGTCTGTCTGCAAGAGCAACTTATGGTATAAATGGTAATGTCTATAAAAAGAGTGGACCATATATAATATCTCAGATATCAAGTTATCCTAATTGGGATACAAATGAGTCTTTTGCTACAATTCAGAGTCCACCAAATTCAGCATTGAGGTGGGAGAAAACAAAAACCTTAAATTTAGGTGTTGATTTTGCAATGTTAGATCATAGATTACAAGGTAGTATAGAATACTATAACAAGAAAACTTCTGACATGTTGGGAAATAGGGCAGCTGATCCAACCTTTGGCTGGGAGAACTTGCTTGTAAATTATGGCAAAATGAGGAACTCTGGAGTTGAGCTAATGTTAGAGAGTGTTAATATAGCAACAAAGAACTTTCAGTGGAACACTTCATTACTATTTAATTATAATTCAAATAAAATTATTGAGTTAGAAAACTCAGAGAAATCTGTATATTCATACTACGGGAAATTACAAGCAAGAGAAGGCAAGCCTTTTAATAGTTTATATAGTATTAGATGGGCAGGTTTAGATAAAGAAGGCAATCCCCAAGCTTATAAAGCAGATGGAACTATAGTTAATAATACTTCATTGTTAGAATTTGAAGATTTAGTTTATTCTGGTACCTACAATCCTCCTTATAATATGTCATTATCTAACTCTTTTAGATTTAAAAATTTAGAGTTATCTTTTATGTTCATTTATTATGGAGGTCATGTTATGAGGGATGTGGCAGCTGGTTACTACCCAAACCAAAGTAGGCCTCACGAATCGGTAACTTCTAATTTGGACAGAGTGAATTTAAATATATGGAAAAAAGCAGGTGATGAACTTAATCCAGATGTTAGTCCTGCATATAAACCTGGTGCTAGTAATAGTTTATCCTATATCTGGTATGCAGCAGATAAGCATATTCAAAAAGCAGACTATATAAAGTTAAGAGATTTAAGTTTATCTTATTATCTTCCTAAACATATTATTTCTAAAGCTAGGCTTTCTGATGTTAAAGTAACTTTCCAAGCTCAAAATATTTGGAGATGGAGTGCAAATAAAAATAATTTAGATCCAGAAGTTTGGACAAGTTCTCAATTAACTTATGTAAATAGAGGAACAGCCATTGCTCCAACATTTACTTTTGGGTTAAACTTAAGTTTTTAATAATTACATAATCTAATATGTTAAAAAAGAATATTATGAGAAAATTAATAAATATTATAATAATTTTATCCTTATTTGCGAGTGTTACATCTTGCGATAAGTTTCTGGGGAATAAACCTAAAGGCTATACAATTCCGCAATATTACGAGGATTATGCACTATTATTAAATGGAAGTTCATTATCTTTCCTAGGGGCTGTTTATCCTAATTACATTAGTGATGATGTAGAACTAAGTAAAGTTAATGCTCCTACTTATATAGATTTTGGAGCAAAAAGTGAAGAGATACAAGGCTGCTATATATTTAAAAGCGGAGAAATTTTTTCGCCTGGTGCAAACGATTGGTTTTATGCAGATTGTTATTCTCAGATATATACATATAATGTAATAATAAATAATGTAATGGCAGTTAATGATGCAGTTGAAGCTGAAAAGAGAAATTTAAAAGCACAAGCTTTAGTAGGAAGAGCCTTTGCCTATCTAAATCTTGTTAATACTTATGCTGTGCATTATAATAAATCAAGTGCTTCTACAGATTACGGCGTTCCAATTATTTTAAGTGAAGATATTAATAATACCTATGTAAGAAATAGCGTAGCTGATGTATATAATTTAATTATTAGCGATTTAGAAGAAGCTGTTACATCTTTAGATGAATCAACAAAAAATCAATTTCATCCAAATAAAACTGCCGGGTATAGTCTATTATCTAGAGCATATTTATATATGGGTGAATATGAACTATCATTAAAGAATGCCAAAGAAGCCTTAAAGTATAATAAGCAAGGTGAATTCTTAGATTTTAAGAAATATAGCCTAAAGGAAAATGCGCAAGGATTTTGGGAAAGAATTGTAGATAAAGATGGCAATGTAATGCCAACAAGAGCAGATAATAAGGAGTTAATTTATATTAAATTACCA
>CAXYUL010000127.1:0-5953 GCA_964292095.1 uncultured Bacteroidales bacterium
CTTCCTTTTTTTCTAAGGGGACAAGAATTAACTACACATTGTTTTATGCTAGAAATGCAGTGGATGACTATAAAAAAAGAGAAGGATTTGATTCGGAAGGGATAAATCTTGTAGGTAGTAATAGTGTGTTTCATGCCTATTCTTTACTAAATAACCAGTTGAGTGGGATTCATAGCTTAAACAAGAAATTTGAGCTGAGTTGGGCAGCATCTTATGGATTAACATCTAGTAGTGAGCCAGATAGAAGACAAGTAATGTTTAGAGTAGATGAAGGTAATATATCTCTCTTTAAATTAAATAAGCAAGAAACAATGAGATATTTTGGAAAACTTAACGAGAATGAAATAGTAGGAGATTTAAAACTTAAATATGCTTTTGGTACTAATAACTATTTAAGATTAGGAACAAGTTATAAAACTAAAACTAGAGATTATTCTTCAACTAGGTTTTATTATAACTTACAAGGAATTAATCCTACAATTACAGACATTTATAATACAGATGATTATTTAAATATTGATAATATTAAAAATTCTTCTATTGGAGTAAGTATAGACAATCAACCAAAGTTTGGCTATAATGCAGCAAGCAATATAGCCTCAATATTTGCAGATACCGATTATTATATTGGAGAACATATCCTTCTAAATATAGGTTTACGTTACGAAATTTCTAAGCAGTGGGTAGATTATTATAACGATGCTTCTATAAAAAAGAGGAGTACACTCAATAAAAATGATTTATTTCCTGCACTTAACTTAAAATATACATTTAATAGAGAGCAATCATTAAGGTTTGCACTATCTAAAACAGTAACTCGACCATCATTTGTAGAAATGGCACCCTTCTTATAAAAAGAGTCTTATGGAAGTGCAGAACCCAGAGGAAATGAAAATTTACAGAATGGATACAATTATAATGTTGATTTAAGGTACGAATACCTACCTAGCAATAATGATCTTATTTCTGTTACAGCATATTATAAACGATTAAAGTCTCCAATTGAGAGAGTACAAGAATCTTCGGGAGGTTCTGCGATACATTCATTTAGAAATGCAGATGATGGAATGGCAGCAGGGGCAGAGCTAGAGATTAGAAAGAGTATCTTGCCAACTCTTAATATTGGAATGAATGTGTCTTATATGTATACAAATGTAGATTTGCCAGAAGGAGGAGGCGTATATACAGATTCTCAGAGGGCATTACAAGGGGCATCTCCATACTTATTAAATGCAGATATAAGATATTCTCCAAAAATTTCTAAAGAAGGAACAATAAATTTTACTCTATTATATAATTTACAAGGGCCAAGAATACAGACTGTTGGAATATATGGGATGAGCAATATTGTTCAATTGCCAATGCATTCTTTAGATTTTGTATGGGGCTATAATATTGATAAAAATTGGATATTAAAGGCTCAAGTAAAAAATATACTTAATTGTGCAGTTAGCTTTACTCAAGAGGTTAAAACTACAGGGCAAAAAGTAGAGGTGGAGAGATTTAAAAGGGGAGTAGATATGGAAATAGGTTTTAGTTATAAATTTTAAAATAAACATTATTAATTGTTAAAAAACGTTTAAAATGAAAAAAATTATGAATTTTAATTTTATGTTTCTTGCACTTGCTGCAATGAGTGTACTATCATCATGTGATAAATCTAATAATGATGAGGAAGTAGTAGAGGACCTTGTCCTAAAGGGGGACTTAACTAGTGATAAAACCCTAAAAAGTGGAAAAACATATTCTTTAACAGGAGGATATCATGTTAAAAAAGGTGTAATTTTAACCATAGAGCCAAATGTTACAGTTATTGCAAAGGATGATAATATAGTAGACTATATATTGGTAGAACAAGGTGGAAAAATGAATGCGGTAGGCACTGCAACTGAGCCTATTGTTATGACTTCGGAGCGAAAAGAACCAGGTGCATGGGGAGGAATTCATATTTGTGGTTACGCTCCAATTAATGTGACAGGGGCTGTTTCTAAATCTGAAATAGGCGATTCTGTTTATGGCGGTGATAAAGTAAATGATAATTCTGGAATTTTAAAGTATATTAGATTGGAGTATACAGGTTATGCTTTTAGCGAAGAAAAGGAAGCCAATGGCTTTACATTTTATGGCGTTGGAAATGGGACTAAAGCAGAGTATCTGCAAGCTTATAAAGGTTCTGATGATGGCTTTGAGTGGTTTGGAGGGACAGTTAATTGTAAATATTTAGTTTCAACAGATTGTACAGATGATTCTTTTGATTGGACAGAGGGATGGAGTGGCTTAGGTCAATTTTGGATTGCTTATCAAACTGTAGCAGAATGTGATTGTTTAATTGAGGCCGATAATAACGGTAAGGATGCAGCTGCAAGTCCTGTTTCTAGTCCAATATTATCAAACCTAACATTAATTGGAAATAATTCTACAACATCTAAAAGAGGTATTCGTTTACGCGCTGGAACTCATGCAAAAATATACAATAGTATAGTATGTGGAAAACCAGAGTGCCTTACTACAGAAACTGTTCAAACAGAAACTAGCCTAAAAGATGGTGTATCAAAACTAGAGTATCTATGTTTATCATCTGGCATATCTTGCAAAGAGGGTATTTATTCGCAAAATTTATTTACAGCTAGTAATAATGTTATTAATCAAAACATAAGTTTCAAAAACAAATATGTAGGTACAATAAGTGGCGGCAAAGATTTATCTAGCAACAATTTCTTTAGTTCCACAAACTATAAGGGAGCTGTGAACGAGTCTAATGACTGGACTAAAAATTGGGTTAGGTAGATAGCATATCGTATAGCTGCTGTCTATTTATAGGTTTAGTAATAACATCATTACATCCAGCATTTATTGCTTCATTAATAGAGGAATCATAGGCATTAGCCGTTACTGCAATAATCCGAATGTTTTTATTAAATGTTCGGATTATTTTTGTAGCCTCTAAACCATCCATAACAGGCATTTTGATATCCATTAATACTAGGTTAAATTTATTGTTTTTTACTTGTTCTACGGCCTCTTGCCCATTTATAGCTCTAGATATTTTATATTTACATAATATAGATTTTAATAGAATAAAATTGCTTTCGTTGTCTTCAGCTACTAAAATATTTAAATCCTCTTTGCATTTATCAGTATTTATAATTTGTTTGTTAGATATGTCGGGAAGCTCACTATTAGAATTATCTTCTTCTTGTAAATCCTTTTCTACAATTTGTGCTTCTGTAGGAATCCATGCCCAAAAAGTAGATCCAACTCCCTCTGTAGATTCAAAACCTATTTCCCCGCCTATGCTGTCTAAGATTGCTTTGCAAATTGATAGCCCTAAGCCAGTTCCTTGCGCAAAATCATCTAACTTTTCAAAACGAGCAAATACTTTATCCCTTTTATTTATAGGAATCCCAATTCCAGTATCCTCTACGTATATCTTTATGCCTCCGTTTATGTATATATAGCCCATTTTAATGTAACCCTTAGAGGTGTATTTTATGGCATTAGTTAAAAAATTATTGCCAATTTGTTTTAGCCTATTTTTATCTACATTTACTATGCAACTTTTGTATGGATTTTCCTTTAGTAGTACCACTTGTTCATTTTTAATTGCTTGTTTTGTAGCTATATATACGTTTTCAAATGTAATGGCATTATCATTTTTTTCTGGCTTCCAATCTATCATTCCAGCTTCTATTTTAGATAAATCTAATATATCGCTAATTAGTCTTAAAAGTAAATCGCTATTGGTTGCAATAATATTTTGGTACCTAATTTTATCAGCTTTGTTAGGACTTTCTGCTATTAACTGAGAAAAGCCTACAATAGCATTTAATGGGGTTCTAATCTCGTGACTCATATTTGCTAAAAATGCAGATTTTAATTTGTCAGATTGCACGGCTTCTTCTTTGGCAAGCTGTAAGTCTTTGTTGTATTTTTCTTTTTTGGTTATATCAGAAACTAAACCTAAAAGAAATTTGTGCCCATTAGATGCTGTCATAACATTATACGCAAGTTCGTAGATGAGTTTTTTATTATTAAGCTCTATTTCGTATTTTATTGTTATAGTTTCTCCTATGTATGAATTAGTTGCTTTAATATCATTGTATCTAAAGAGTTGAGCTATTGAGCTGTCGTAAATATCAAAATCTGTTTTTCCGTTAAAATTTGTATTTTTACCACTATGTAATACTTTTAAATTATCGTTGCATATTATGTATTTATAGTTATCGTTTATATCCTTAACAAATAAGCCAATAGGTATGTGTTTAATAATGCTATTTAGCAGAGTATTGGCTTTTTCTATTTCAGCTTTTTTTTCTTCTAGCTCCTTTTGGTACGTACGTAGGCTAATTGTGGCTTTGTTTATTCTTTTTCTAATATATGCACCAGCTAAAACTATAAAAACAACAAGAACGGCGCTAGCAACTACAAGAACGTAGAATGCTTTAAGATATAGTAAGTTGTCTTTTTTATCAAACCATTTAGAATAAATAATATCGTAGGTGCCGTTTCTCTTAAGTCTAAGGAGATTATAATTTATTATGTTTAACAATTCCTCGTTGTCTGTTTGTGTTGCGATGCAGTATTTTCTACCTGGTACGCCAGATGTAGTTCGCCTAAGAGTACTATATTTGCTATTA
This sequence comes from uncultured Bacteroidales bacterium, assembly GCA_964292095.1. Classification (GTDB taxonomy): domain Bacteria; phylum Bacteroidota; class Bacteroidia; order Bacteroidales; family UBA932; genus Egerieousia. Next base: position 4,638 of record CAXYUL010000127.1, read on the forward strand.
GAATTAATTATATTATTTGCTACTCTTTGTGTAAAAATTGCAGCATGGTGGTGTCCGTTAGACAGCAATTCTATTGCTTCACTTGCATTTGCAACATATATAATCTTTTTACTAATATTGCTACGTAATAAATAAGACTCAATTAGGTCATCTCTCTGAACTATTATCTCTTTATTACTAAGATCGTCAAAAGATCTAATTCTAGAGTCTTCTCTTGTAATTAGATCGCTGTATACATAATCTATTGGAATACTAAAGAGGGCCATGCTGTCTCTTTCTCTTATGTAAGCAAGACCGGCTATAATATCATATTTTTGCTTTTTAAAATCTTTTAAGGTCTTTTCCCAGCTAATTAATTCTATCTTGTAGTCTAGTTTTGCTTCTTTCATTATAGCTTTAATAAGTTCTACGTTAAACCCATCAGCTTCTCCATTTTTGTTAATATAGCAATAGGGAGGATATGACCATTCTCCAACTATTCTAATTAATTTTTGATTTGCTACTTTGCTTTGTGAATTTGCAATACCTGAGACCCCGTAGCTAATACATGAAGCTACAGAAAAAAGAATAAGGAAAAATAGTTTTTTCATTAATAAAGTTATTTACTTCCCTGTTTTGGTTAATGCAAAGATAATAAAAAAAACAAAAAATATAAAGTGTAGATATATAATTTTTATTAAACATAAAACTTATGGTACTATGTTAATAATTAGATATATAATTGTAAGCAATCAAAATTTAGTATTAAGTTTACAAGGAACTTAGATATGCTAATTTATTTATGGCTTTTTCGCCAATTTCATCTATGTCTAGTGTGTATTTATTTACAAATAATTCTATATGTTTTTTTTGAATATCTTTAGATAATTCTTGTGCATTTTCTGCTATAAAATTTTCAGATGCTTTTGGATTCTGCATTGCATATTGTATACTACTTTTAAGTATAGAATTAATTATATATTCTATATTATTTTTATCAATATCTTTTGTTGGGCTTGAGTCTAATTTTGGAAGAACTAATTTGTTTATGTAAGGGTTTTTAAGTAAAGATCTTTTTATGGCTATCCCGCCAAGTGGAATTGGAATAGAAAAAGTGTTTTGCCAATGTGCTCCAAGGTCTTTAATAAGTTCTAAGCCCATATCTTTGTAGGTGAATCTACCCTCGTGTATAAGGACACCGGCCTCAACCTCTTTATCTATTATCGCTTGTTCTATGTTAGAGAATCGCATTGCCTTAAGATTACTTAGTTGTGGGTAGGCTAGCTTTAATAGTAGGGCAGCTGTTGTATGCTCTCCTGGAATTGCTATAAGTGTGT
>CAXYUL010000128.1:0-5881 GCA_964292095.1 uncultured Bacteroidales bacterium
CAACCTCTTTATCTATTATCGCTTGTTCTAAGTTAGAGAATCGCATTGCCTTAAGATTACTTAGTTGTGGGTAGGCTAGCTTTAAAAGTAGGGCAGCTGTTGTATGCTCTCCTGGAATTGCTATAAGTGTGTTGCTGGGTAAATTAGAACTAAGTTTTTTATTATCTTCGCTTTTTACTAGCAGAGGGCCATTGTTAAATCCTAATGCACTACCACTTCTTAACATAAGATATTTATCTTGTAGTTGGCAGTAAGCATTATAACTTAGTTTGCAAATATCGTATTTTTCTTCTTCTGCTCCTTTGTTAAGTTCTTCTACATCTGCCATGTGCGTTTTAAAACCAATGCCCTTTGTATCTACTAAATTATTTATCATTGCATGAAAAATATAAGTATCATTTGGGCATGGAGAAAAGGCAAGGGATAGTACTTTGTTCATGTCTTGTATATTATTCTAGTGTTTCTAAAAAGGTTAAGCAGGCGGCGCTAAGACTTAAAAGAGCAGATGGAATATCCCATTTATCTCTATTCCTTTCGCCAACCTTATTTGAAATACTCCTTAATTCTAATGATGGAATTTTTTCTGATATGCAAACATAGTAGAATGCAGCTCCCTCCATACTTTCTATTTGTGGATGGAACTGCTTGTATACTTGTTCTACTTTATCTGGATTTCCAGAAACTGTTTGTACAGTTACGGCAATTGCTTTGTGGTATTTATTTATAAATTCTTGCGTTTTGGGGTTTAATAGCTTAGAAAAATCTTGTTGTGTAGCATTAATACATAGTGCCCCATCTATGTAGGGGAATGTGTTGGCATTTAGAATCTTATAATCAAATAGAGTTTGAAACCCTGTTAGTGTCTCAAATCCAAGATCGCCAAAAAATTCTTTTTCTATTATTGCACTAGAACCTATTGGAAATTGCTTAAAGCAAAAACTACCAGCAATTCCTATGTTAAGTATTAGTGTGTATGGTGCATCTTCTATTTTTGCTGTGTATATTTTTTGAGTCAACCTGTAGCTTGTAGATGTAGAACCTATGCCAGTGAGCATAAAGTCTATTTGGGTTTTTAACCTACGCTTTTGTTGAATTTTTCTAAGTGATTGCTCGGCGCAATCTAGTTCTTCTTGCTCGGCTGCTGTAATTAATATTCTCATCATATAATTATTTATTATTATTAATTATGTACTAGAACGAAAGTAAATCGAACTTGAACATAGCTCCTCCTTGCGGAGCATTTTCTACTGTAATGTTACCTTTATGAAATAGTACAGCATTTTTTACTATGGCTAAGCCTAAGCCAGATCCACCTGTTTTTCTAGTTCTACCTTTATCTACTCTATAAAAACGCTCAAAAACACGTTGTAAATCTTGTTCTGGAATTCCTTTTCCAGTATCTGTATAAGTAAATTTAACTCTATAACTATGGTCTCCAGACCTTTGACTCACCCCACCTCGTATTGTTATACATATATTTGATCCACCATGCTCTATAGTATTGTCTATTAGGTTTTTAAAGAGTGAGTAAACAAGCTGGTAACAACCATTAATTTTGAGGACGCTACTGATAAAGTGTTCAAATTTTATATTTGATGCATTAAGCTTATAGCCTAATTCTTCTATTACCTCATTAAAACATTTAGAAAAGTATATTTCCTCTATAGGAAACTGTGAAGCTCCTTCTTCTATTTTGTTTAGCACAGATACGTCGTTTATTAATGCTGATAGTCTAAGCGTTTGAATATGTGCCTTTTCTATGAATTTTACCGTTTGCTCCCTTGTCATGTTTTCTGTGGTTAAAATGGTTTCTAAGTATGCCATTATTCCTGTAACAGGGGTTTTAAGTTCATGAGCAATATTGTGGCTCATTTGCTGTTTGTAGCGTTTGGTCTTTTCTAATTGGTCAAAGGTATCTATTATTATTTGCCCAAGGTCTCCAAATTCGTTGTGAGGAAATTTTACAGAACTAAAATCTTTGTCGGGACCTTTAAGAACATCTACAAATTGGTTAAAGGCTGCTAGCGGGCGAGTTAATTTCTTTATAATAATAATTAGTGCGGCAAATAGTACTCCTAGTAGAAATATTATAAAATATAGATATTTGCTATCTTCATTTATCTGTGGTATGTCTTCGGTCTCATATTTAATACCTGTTCTTATGTAAAAATTTTTGTATTTTTTTACATAATATAAGTATTCGTCTTTTAATGGAACAGAAAATCTTAGAGCAGTTGCTTCGCCAAAGACATCTGCTTTTAAAAATTCTGGCATTTCCCAATCGCTATCGTCTATAATATTTATTATGCCGCAGTTATCGTAAACCACATTGTGGTTTGTATCCATTATTGTAACTCTTATGTTTTCTGGAACTTGAATTTTAGCAATATCTAATTTGTATAGGTTTTGTACGTTAGAAATTGGGCTGTAGATTGTGTCGTTCCATGTCATAAGCCCATCTCTTAATGTTTTTAAACTGTAATCTTTGTTCCTTTGGGCTGTGTAAATAGTAAATACCAAGGTCATAAATGACAAAACTAAAAAGAAATATAATATTAGCTGGTATTTATATTTGAGTTTTAAATGCATATTAGGCTTGTTAAATAAACTAGGCAAAGGTAGTTGTATTTTTATCTAATTAGTATATAATAGAGGATTATTTTTTTATATATGTAAGCTGCGCAAATACTTGTTAATAAAATAGATATATAAAATATTTATGGTTATTTTGTTTAGATTATTATATTAAGTTATAGGAATTGACGTATCAATAAACATTAAAATAGAATATAACTACGCATCCTATACCGTATCCTAGCTAAAAGCCTTATATTAGGTTTAATTAACTCTCTCTATAATACATTAATACAAAAAGGCCAAGTTCCAGTACAATTATTAGTAGAATAAAATATCATAAAAAACTAGTTTTGCCTATTATAATAGCTAGAGCCATGTAGGCTATACTTTAGTCTTGCGTGTTAAAACAATAGCCGTAGCCAGAGCGGTTTATTATAAAATCGCCGTATTTTCCTAGTTTTTTTCTCAATCGGGCAATATGCACATCAACAGTTCTTTCTAAGACATAACTCTCGTCTTTCCAAACCTTTTTTAGAATATCATCTCTAGAAAATATTTTTCCAATATATTTAGTGAGTAAGACAAGAATCTCACTTTCCTTTTTTGTTAGGATAATTTCTTGCCCACCTATATATACTCTTTTATCAATAAAATCAACTTTTAATTGTTGGTAGCTATAGTTCGTAGCCTTATCTTCTATATCAACTGTATTTGCAGAATTTATATCTTTAATACTGCTGTTATTTTGAGTATTGTTTATGTTTTGACTATCTAAAGTTGCCGTATATCTGTTTAGAACAGCCTTTACTCTAGCGAGAACTTGTTTTATAGAAAAAGGTTTAGATATATAATCATCGCCACCTTTATTAAATCCATTTAGTATATCAGATTCTGTATCTAAGGCAGAAATGAAAATAATAGGGGTGTGATTATTGTAATCTTCTCTGAGTAATTGTGCTAATTTTAGTCCAGAAATACCATCCATCATAATATCTAATAGTATAAGATGATAATCTGTTTTCATTTTAAACAAGGCTTCTTCTGCACTTAAGGCTGTATCTACCAGATATCCAGTGTTTTCTAGATTAAACTTAAGTATTTCGCAAATATCCTCCTCGTCATCAACTACTAAGATTTTATATTTTTCCATGTATATGATAGGTTTATGGTTTAATGCAAGTTTGTGCCAATTAGGCGCATAAACTCTTCTCTAGTCTTTAGATTATTCATAAATGCTCCTGTAAATGCAGACGTTGTTGTAACAGAGTTTTGCTTTTGTACACCTCTTATTTGCATGCACATATGTGCTGCTTCTATTACTACTGCTACCCCAAGTGGGTTTAATGTTTCTTGAATGCAATCTCTTATTTGTACGGTTAACCTTTCTTGTACTTGTAATCTACGAGCAAATGCTTCAACTATTCTAGGAATTTTACTTAGTCCTGTGATATAACCGTTTGGAATATATGCAACATGTGCTTTCCCATAAAATGGAAGCATATGATGTTCGCATAGCGAATAAATTTCTATATCTTTTACTAAAACTATCTGCTTATATTCTTCTTTAAATTTTGCAGAGTTAAGAATTTCAACTGGGTCTACGTTGTAGCCATGTGTTAAAAATTGCATAGCTTTAGCAACTCTGAGCGGAGTTTTAACTAATCCCTCTCTTTGGGGGTCTTCTCCTAATAGCTCTAGAATTGCTTTATAGTGCTCAGCTAATTTTTCTGTGGTAGTATCGTCGTACTGTTCTATTTTTGTATATGCCATTGCTGATATTTTGCGGCAAATGTACAATTTAATATATTATTTGCCATTAAACTCTATTTATTTTTTTTCTTCTCCAATTGCCTTATTAAAACAATGTCTGCAAATTGGTTCGTAGGATTCTTGCTCCCCAAGCATAACTAATTTGTCACCACCAACTAATCTATGGGAGTGGTGAGCTAAATTTCCGCATTTAACACAAATCGCATGTACTTTTGTTACATATTCTGCTATTGCCATTAATTGTGGCATGGGGCCAAAAGGATTTCCCAAATAATCCATATCTAAACCTGCGCATATTACCCTAATACCCCTATTTGCTAACTGATTACATACATCTATAATGCTTTCGTCAAAAAACTGAATTTCATCTATGCCAACTACGTCAACCTCGCTTGTAAGTAGTAGAATACTAGAAGCAGACTCCACTGGTGTAGAAACAATAGCATTAGAATCGTGAGAAACCACTTCTTCTAGAGAATAACGTATATCTATTGCTGGCTTAAATATTTCTACATTTTGATTAGCAAATTTTGCTCTTTTTAGCCTCCTAATTAACTCTTCTGTTTTACCAGAAAACATAGATCCGCAAATTACCTCGATCCATCCAGCTTGTTTAGCATTTTCTAAAAACATTCTATTTTTTGTTTTGGATATTGATTTACAAAGTTAGTTTACTTTTTTATATCCGCAAAATACATGGGTAATTTGCACTTTGTTTTTTTATATAAATATATTACTTTTGTAAAAAATAAGCGCAAGGTTATGGCAAAATTGTATTTGGTACCTACCCCGGTTGGAAATTTGGAGGATATAACAATGAGGGCGATAAGGGTTTTAAAGGAAGTAGATTTGTTTTTGGCGGAGGACACCAGAACAAGTTCTGTATTATTAAAAAAGTATGATATCCATACAAGAATGGAATCTCATCATAAATTTAATGAGCATAAAACCTCTGTAGGAATAAGTGAAAAAATTTTACAAGGTCTAAATATTGCCCTAATTAGTGATGCAGGAACTCCAGGAATATCTGACCCTGGATTTTTACTAGTTAGAACCTGTGTAGAAGCTGGTGTAGAAGTAGAAACTTTACCTGGAGCAACAGCTTTTGTTCCAGCTCTTGTAAATTCTGGGCTTCCAACAGACAGATTTTGTTTTGAGGGATTTTTACCAATTAAAAAAGGAAGACAAACAAGATTAAAAGAGTTAGCTTTAGAGCAGAGGACTTTAATCATCTACGAATCGCCATATAGACTAGTTAAAACATTGGGGCAAATAGCAGAATTTTTCTCTCCTTCCCGACATGTTTGTGTGTGCAGAGAGATTTCTAAATTGCACGAAGAATGTAAAAGAGCCAGTGCAGAAGAATTAATAAAATATTATTCTGAGCATGAGCCAAAAGGTGAAATAGTACTAATAGTAGCGGGGGCAGGATATGGAAGGGGAGCAGAATTGGAAGAAGAACAATCAGATAAGTAGGTCTAAAGCTCTTGGTATTATAACATTACTAGCTGCACTTCTAATATTTCAGATAGTA
>CAXYUL010000129.1:0-5871 GCA_964292095.1 uncultured Bacteroidales bacterium
GTTAAGTTAGGTCAACCATCTACAACATTGAGCGGAGGAGAGAGCCAAAGGGTAAAATTAGCTACTGAGTTGGCAAAAAAAGATACTGGTAATTCTTTTTATATATTAGATGAACCAACTACGGGCTTACATTTTGAAGATGTAAGAGTTTTACTAGAAGTCTTACAAAAGATTGTAGATGAGGGTAATACTGTTGTTATTATAGAACATAATTTAGATATTTTAAAATCGGTTGATTATTTAATAGATTTAGGACCAGATGGTGGAGCTGCCGGGGGAAACATAATAGCAACTGGAACTCCAGAAGAAGTTTCTTTAAATGCAAACTCTGTAACAGGAGAGTTTCTTAAGGAGGTTTTGAGCTAACTTATTCTATAACTCCATACTTTTAAATTGGATGGCTGTGGTAATATGAGATATATTTATTTGTTTGCAATTATCTAAATCTGCTATTGTTCTGGCTATCTTAAGAATACGGCTATAACCTCTGGCAGAAACACCTAATTTGCTAATAATTCTACAAAGATATGTGCTTTCTTCTTGGTTTATTTTACAATATTTTTCAAGTAAATGAGATGGAATTTGTGCGTTAGAGAAAAACTTTTCGTCCTTATATCGTTCTAATTGAATATCTCTAGCTAGCTTAACTCTTTTAGAAATAATTAAACTAGATTCTTCTTTTCCTCTATCTAATAATTTTGAGGATGGAACAGGTCTAATTCTTAGTTGAATATCTATCCTATCCATGAGAGGCCCAGATATTTTTCCCATATATCTACTTATCATACTTGTAGAGCAAGTACATTTTCCGTTATCATCATCTAAATATCCACAAGGGCAGGGGTTCATTGCGGCTATTAGCATAAAAGAGGCTGGGTAACAGTATTTTGTTCTAACTCTGCTTATTTGTATTTGTCTGTCTTCTAGTGGTTGCCTAAGAATTTCTAAAACAGGTCTGCTAAATTCGGCAAATTCATCTAAAAAAAGTACTCCATTATGGGCAAGAGATATTTCGCCTGGCAGACCGTATGTTCCACCACCTGTTAGAGAAGGAATAGTTGAGGTATGGTGGGGTTGCCTAAATGGACGCTTTTTTATTAGCCCACTTTTAGAATTGAATTCTCCTGCGATAGAGTAAATTTTACTTGTTTCTATACTTTCTTTTTTACTCATTAGGGGAAGAATTGAAGGAACGCACTTTGCTAGTAATGTTTTTCCAGAGCCAGGTGAGCCTACCATAATTACATTATGACCTCCTGCAGCAGCAATCTCTAGTCCTTTTTTTGCAAATGTGTGTCCTTTTACTTGAGAAAAATCTAAATTATATTGTTGAGATTTTGTTTCTTCTTGCTCAATAGCGCTATATGTTATTATTTTATCCTGTGCTAGAGATGGGTCTTTTAATATTTCTATAACATCACCAAAAGTTTCTGCACCAAATATCTTTATTCCATCTATTTCTGCTCCTTCAAAAGCTGATTCTTTTGGCAAAATACAGGCTTTAAATCCTTGCTCTTTTGCGTGAATTATCATGGGTAGAGCACCAGATACTGCTCTTAAACTACCATCAAGGGCTAATTCTCCAAGAATTACAAAATCTTGTAGGTTAGGTAGATCTGTTTGTCGGGAAGCATTTATTATAGAAATTGCTATTGCTAAATCAAATGATGAGCCGCCTTTTTTTAAATTTGCTGGCGCAAGGTTAATTACAATCTTTTTACCTGGAATTCTGTACCCATATTTAGAAAGAGCTGTACTTATTCTTTGTTGACTTTCTCTAATGGCATTATCGGCCAGACCAACAAGATAAAAGCAAATTCCATCGCTAACGTCTGCCTCTACAGTTACTGTAAATACGTCCATTCCTGTGCAGCTTGCACAAAAAACTTTACATAACATAAATAGTATAATTTAATTATATTTATGTTGGTAAAAGTATCTTAATTTAATCTTAGAAAGCTAAAATAAAAGCAAAATCTATTAAAGAATAAACAAAAAGGACATTACTCCTGTTCTATTGTATGTACTACCTTGTTGGTTGCTCCTAGGTTGTTTTCTACGTATTGTTTGCAAATCTTACCTTTTTCTTCTATCATATTTTTTGAGCCAACATACTTATTAACAATATCATATAGGCTAAAGTAGTTATTAATACTATGTGCGCCATTTAACTTTACAAGATCTTTGGCCTCTTTAAACTTATGGTAATTAGGACCAAAAATTATAGGTTTTCCATAGGTTGCGGCTTCTAGTATATTATGTATCCCTACTCCAAAACCGCCACCAATATATGTTATAGTCGCATACCTATATATAGATGAGAGAATTCCTAAGCAATCAATGATTAAGACCCTAGATTCTTTTAGCGATTGTTGAAGGTCTTCTAAAACTTGTGAATTGTTTTTGTTTAAATCTCTAGTTTTTGCGTCAAATGAAGAAAATTTTAGTGGTTTAAATTCGGCAAAGGTCTTTTCTATTTTAGAGATATGATCTTTATCAATTTCGTGAGGAGCTAGAATTAGCTTTATGCGAGAAAAGTTTTGCATTATTTGTGCAAGTAGGACTTCGTCTGCTGGCCACGAACTGCCAGCTATTAATGTAAACTTTTCTGATGAGAATTCTTTAATTAGAGGAAACTCTTTTGAGTTATTTGTAATTTTATATACTCTGTCAAATCTAGTATCTCCACTTATGCTCACATTCTTTTGAAATCCAATATTTTTTAGCAAATTTGCAGACTGTTCATCTTGTACAAAAAAATGTGTATAACTTCTTAACATTCTTTTAAAGAAAGCACCATACCATTTAAAAAACATTTGGCTTGGCCTAAAAATGGCAGAAATTATATAAACTTTTGTGCCATATTTTTCTAGTGCTCTTAGGTAATTATACCAAAATTCGTATTTTATAAATATAGCTTTTTTAGGCTTTACTAAAGACACAAACTTGTTTGCATTAGCGTAAGTATCAAGAGGCATGTAGTAAATCCAATCTGCTAATTCATAATGTTTTCTAAGCTCATAACCACTTGGTGAAAAGAATGTTAGAATAATTTTATAATCTGTTCTATTACTTTTATACCATTCTATTATGGGCCTAGCTTGTTCAAATTCGCCAACAGATGAACAATGAAACCAAATGATAGGGGCTTGTGTATTAACCTCTTTTTCAATTCTTTGTAAAAGGTTGATTCTCCCTTGGTGGAATAATTTTGCCTTAGGATTAAAATTACCTGCTATGTTTACCGCTAATGAGTAAGTTTTTATTCCTATATCGTATATGAAATTCAAAATATGTGCTTATTTAAGTTTTGTAGCTGTGCAAATTAAAAAGTTAAGCGAATATAGGAATTATTTAATGAAAAAAAAAATGTGTAACTTGCACAAAATTTAATTAATGCAAAAATAGGTGTAACAACACATAGAATATGAGAAAAAGTTTTGAACTAATTGGCCAATATTATTTATTAATGAAGAGGGTTTTTCAGAAACCAGAAAAGTGGAGTATACTAAGAAAACAATATATTGTTGAGGCATATAAGCTTATAATTGATTCTATTCCAATTGTGAGTATTATTTCTGTATTTATTGGAGCTGTTATAGTATTACAAACTGCTTATAATTTGGAAAGTCCATTTATTCCAAAGATGTATATAGGCTATATGGCCAGAGAAAGTTTAGTACTAGAATTTTGTTCAACAATGATAGCTCTTATATTAGCTGGTAAAATAGGTTCTAATATAGCATCAGAAATAGGCAGTATGAGAATTAGTGAACAAATAGATGCTATGGAAATTATGGGGGTAAATTCTGCAAATTATCTTATTTTACCCAAAATAATTTCTGCAACAACACTTAGCCCTTTTTTAATGTTGGCAAGTTTTATGATAGGGTTGTTAGGGGGCGCTTTAATTATTATCTTTACTGGTGTAATTAACTTGTCTCAATATGTAGAAGGATTACAATTTTCTTTTAAAGCTTTTTACATTTATTATAGTATGACAAAAATGGCTGCTTTTGCCTTTATTATAACATCAGTTTCTTCTTTTTACGGTTATTATGCGCAAGGAGGTTCTTTAGGCGTTGGAAGGTCTAGCACAAAAGCAATTGTAGTAAGTAGTGGATTAATTTTAATATTTAATCTACTTATAACCAAGTTAATGTTGTAAAAATGATTAAAGTAAATAATTTATATAAAGAATTTGACGGAAAGCAAATTTTAAGAAATATTTCTATAGAGTATAAGCCAGGAGAGTGTTCTCTTATTATAGGAGCAAGTGGTTCTGGTAAAACTGTCTTACTTAAAAATTTAGTAGGGCTTTTTACTCCAGAACAAGGAGAAATTTGGTATGATAACAAATTATTTACCCAAATGAATCTTACACAAAAGAAAGAACTTCGCAAAGAAGTAGGAATGTTGTTTCAAGGTAGTGCCCTTTTCGACTTTGCAAGCGTAGAGGAGAATATAATATTTCCAATGGATTTTTTTACAGATTGGAGTCAAGAAGAAAAACTAGAAAGGGCTAATTTTTGTTTAAAGCGTGTTAATCTAGAAAATGTAAACAAAAAGCTTCCAGCAGAGTTAAGTGGTGGAATGCAAAAAAGAGTTGGAATAGCCAGAGCCATTGCCTTAAACCCCAAGTATTTATTTTGCGATGAGCCAAATTCTGGTTTAGATCCAACAACTGCTATAGTTATAGATAGATTGATACAAGAAATTACACAAGAATATAAAATAACTACAGTTATTAATACTCACGACATGAACTCTGTTACGGAAATTGGCGATAAAATAGGTTTTATCTATAAAGGAGAAAAACTTTGGGAGGGCAGCAGCAAGGAGATACTACACTCTAATTGTAATGAACTTAATGATTTTGTTTTTGCCTCGCAGATGGCCAAACAGTTAAAAACATATTTAAAATAATGCACATTATGAAATTAAAATATTACATAGCAAGTCTTTTACTTATCTTCATCTCATGTGGCTCTAGTAGCCTTTTGGCTCAAAATGGGAACTTCTTAGATGCAGTAAAAGAATATAACTTAGGAAACTTAGTAAAGGCTAAGGAGTTTTTTATTAAATCTTTAGAGGAAGACCATTCTAATGGAGCATCATATTTTTATTTATCTAAAATTTCTGCAGAAAATAATGATATTGTATCGGCAGAAGCACTCATTAAAAAGGCAATTGAACTAGATACATTAAATTTTTATTATAACGAATTATTGGCAAAAATTTATATAAACTCTTCAAAAACTAAAGAGGCTATATCTGTATATGAAGATCTTATAAATAAATACCCAAAAAAAATGGAGCTCTATTATGTGCTTTGTAATTTATATATCTCTAAACAGGATACAGACTCTGCTAATAAAATATTAGATAAAATACAGAAAATTTCTGGCAAAAGTGAGCCACTAGCACTTACCAAAATGAATCTTTTTAGAATGGAAAATAATTGGGAAGGAGCTCTAAAATATTTAGTAGAATTTACTTCAGATTTTCCGTCAGCAAAAATAGAAACTCTTATTGGAGATATGTACGTAGACCGTTTTAAAGACTCTCTTGCTTTAATATACTATACAAAAGCTCTATCGCATGATCCCGATTATAGTCCTGCAAAATATGGGAAAGCGGAAATGTATAGGTTAAAAGGAGATTTTGATAAATATTTTAAACTTATCACTCCATTTTTTGCAGACTCTAACATAGAAGTTGCACTTAAAGAAGCGTATTTAAAGCAACTAATGATGTCTGGAGCTTTTGTTCAAAAATACAGGCAAAATGTTGATTCTCTTGTTTATAAAATGGAATTGGCCCATCCAAATGATTCTCTTGCGCTTGTAACAGCTGCCACATATTACGCAC
>CAXYUL010000130.1:0-5862 GCA_964292095.1 uncultured Bacteroidales bacterium
TAGTAAGAGGGCTTAGCACAACTACCGATTTTGAATTAGAAAGTGTTATTGCTCAGGCTAATAAGAAAATGGCTCCAAGTGTAAACACAATTTTTATTCCAGCTTGCCAAGAATATTCATTTATTTCCTCAACCGTGGTTAGAGATGTACTAATACATGGAGGCGATGCTGCAATGTTTATTCCAACTGGAGTTGATATAAAAAAATATCTTTCAGAAATAATAGAAAATGATAAATAATAATAGATGTTATTCTGCTATAAGAGTAGTATTAATATTTCTTTTTGCTGCTTCCTCCTCATATTTGTTTGGCTCAAGTAATTATGAGTTAAATAAAAAGGTGTGCTCTGATAGTATAAGCAAAAATGATATTATAAAATATTATAAGTCTATAGAGTATAATCCCAACGATTCTATTATCTCTTATGTTAATAGGTATATAAATTTAGAGCCTATAGTAAGTAATAAGATACTTAAAGCCTATACTGCTTTTGAGTATTTTAAAGATCCAAATATTATGGGGCAAGAAGCTGTTGCAATTAGTGTAGCAAATAACTACTTTTTAAACAATAAATATGAACTTAGTTCCCCAGATGATTTATTTATTATTAAAACTTATGTAGATTTAAATAAATCATCGCTTATAGGAATGTCTGCTCCAAATTTAGCTATGTATGATACTTGCGATGTTAAACATGATATACTAAATAACGATAGAAGGTTTACCATCATTTATTTCTATACCCCAGAATGTTCTGTATGTAAAATTACAACTCCAACTCTAGTCTCATTACTTAATTTATATAAGGGAGTTGAGCTAAATATATGCGCCATATATGCAGAAGATAATAAAGAGTTATGGAAAAAATATATAAATAAACATTTTAAAATCACTAACCCCAAAATACATTTTTATAATTACTATGATCCTTTAGTTGAAAGTAGATTTCACATTTTATATAATGTAATTAGCACTCCATCAATGTATTTACTAGATAGATCTAATAAAATTATAGGAAGAAGCTTAAATACATCAAGTTTAATGGAGCTTCTAACAATAAATAATAATCAAATTAAACAATTAGATATCTTTTTTAGTGATTTCTTTAGCAAAGATAAAATTAAAGATAAAAAGGACTTATTTAAGTCTATAGATAGTTTGTGGGAAAAAAGTAAAGAAAATTTGGAAATACAAAAGGATTTAATGCTAGAAGTTTATTCTTTTCTTAAAGAATCTAATAGTAAAATTAATATGAAGGGTGCAAACTACATAATAAAAAAATATTTATGATTAGCGGTAAATACAAAGAATTTTACAATAAGATAAATAAGTTCATTCCTAAAGAACGACTTTTACACGATGCTCTAAGTACATTAGCTTTTGGCACAGATGCCTCATTTTACAGACTTATACCTAAATTGGTAATAAGAGCAAATAATACAGAAGAAATTATTTGCATTTTAAGATATGCCAATGAGCTTTCACTTCCTGTTACCTTTAGGGCAGCAGGAACATCCTTGTCGGGACAAGCATTATCAGATTCTATTCTTGTTATAGCCTCTCATGGTTTTACTAAGTACAAAATATATGATAAGGCTGATAAGATAGAATTAGAACCAGGAATTAGAGGGGCTATCGCAAATAGGTATTTAGCTCCTTTTGGTAGAAAAATTGGTCCAGATCCTGCCTCTATAGATTCTGCAATGATAGGTGGAATAGCTGCCAATAATGCCAGTGGAATGTGCTGTGGAACAAGCGAGAACTCCTATAAAACAATAGCCGATATTAAAATTATACTTTCTGATGGATGCGTCTTAGACACAGCAGACAAAGACAGTAGGGCTAATTTTGAGAATAGCCACAAAGAAGTTTTAGTTAAACTAGAAGAAATTGCATTAGAAATTAACTCTAACACTACTCTTAAAGAAAGAATAAAGAAAAAATACAAAATAAAAAATACTACTGGTTATAGTTTAAATGCATTTACAGACTACTCAAATGGTTTTGACATACTAAAACATCTAATTATTGGTTCAGAAGGCACTCTAGCATTTATAAGTTCTATAACATACAATACCGTAATAGAGCATAAACATAAATCACTAGCTTTAATCATCTACTCAGATATAAAGGAAGCCTGTAGTGCAGTACAAGTACTTAAACAACAAGCTGTTTCTGCCGTAGAATTAATAGACCGAGCAGGAATTAGGTCTGTGGATTCAGCTCCAGGAGTTCCCAAATATTTAAAAACACTATCCAATAATGCTTGTGCACTACTTGTTGAAACTAGGGCTGCGTGCCCAAAATTGTTAGAAGAACAAGTAAATTCAATTAAAGATAGTATAAAAGATTTTAAAACAGAACTACATTACAGCTTTACCACAGATGCCAAAGAACAGGCAATCTTATGGAAGATACGTAAAGAAACTCTGCCAACAGTTGCTGGGATGAGAAAGTCTGGAACAACTTCAATTATAGAAGATATATGCTTCCCGATAAATCAACTTGCAGATGCAGTTTTAGATTTGCGCAAAGTTTTTGATACTAATGCATACTCCGATGCTGTTATATTTGGACACGCACTAGAGGGGAATCTTCACTTTATGTTTAATCAAGATTTTGGAAGCGAGAGCGAAGTTGAACGATATAGTAAATTTATGGACGACATTGCAGATTTAGTTGTTTCTAAATATGATGGATCATTAAAAGCAGAACATGGAACTGGAAGAAACATGGCTCCATATGTAGAGAAAGAGTGGGGAGAGACTGCATACAAGCTTATGCAAAGGGTTAAGAATATTTTTGATCCTAAAGGTATTCTAAATCCAGGTGTCATATTAAACAGCAATCATAAAGCTCACATACAAAATTTAAAGCCTTGCCCTTCTAGTAAAGAAACCATAGATAAATGTATGGAGTGCGGTTTTTGCGAAGGAACATGTGTTGCAGAAGGTCTTACATTATCTCCTAGGCAAAGAGTAGCTGCTTATAGAGAAATAGAAAGGCTTAAATCAAGTGGGCAAGCCCCACACATAGCCGCTGAAATGCAGGCTAGATATAAATATTGGGCTATGGACACTTGTGCTACAGATAGTTTATGTGCAATTAAATGTCCAGTTAAAGTAGATGCTGGAAAACTTATAAAAGAATTAAGACATAGTGAACATTCTATTAAAGCAGAGGAAAGGGCTAGTAGTATTGCCATAAATATGGATAAGGTAACGGCATTTATGAGGACAGGCCTTAAACTAGCTTATAATGCAAGAATAGTAATAGGAAAAGAATGTTTTGGGACAATGGCTAGCCTTGCTAGAACAGCATCTTTTGGAGCAATTCCAAAATGGAACAAATATTTCCCTAATTCTGCCCACAAAATTAAGATAGATGATACTCAAACAATAGACAATAAAAATACTGTAGTTTATTTCCCATCTTGTATTACAAGAAGTATGGGCTTGAGTAAATCTTATTCTAAAGAGCTAGAAATTAGCCAATTAACCGAAAAACTACTTAACAAGGCTGGATACAAGGTAGTATATCCAAAAAACTTAGATAAATTATGCTGTGGTATGGCCTTCTCTAGTAAAGGTTATGTAGATGCTGGAAATAAGGCTTCTAAGCAGCTAGAGAAAGAGCTTACTATTGCATCTAATAATGGATTATACCCTATTTTATGTGATATGAGTCCATGTTTATACACAATGCACGTTAATATGGATGAGAGCTTAAAACTATACGAGCCTGCAGAGTTTATTACAAAATATATTGTACCTAAATTAAAGATTAACAAACTAGATAAGAAGGTTGCTGTCTTTGCAGTATGTTCTGCTAAAAAGCTAGGAGTAGATAATATGCTGTACGATTTAGCAAAACTATGTGCCAAAGAAGTGGTTATTATAGATAGTAATTGCTGTGGTTTTGCAGGAGATAGAGGGTTCTTAGTTCCAGAGCTAAATGCACATGGTTTAAGACATATAAAAGAACAAGTTAATTCTGACCAGAACCTATGTTCAGAAGGATATGCAACAAGTAGAACATGTGAAATAGGTTTGTCCTATCACAGTGGTATTACATTTAAATCTATATTATATCTAATAGACCAAGCAAGCAGCCCACTTTAATTAGTATTAACTAAATGCAGTTTAATGTATGTATAAAAGTTTAAAAGAGTATATATCTTTTCTAGAGAATAATGATGAACTTATTAGGATTAAAGAATATTGTAATCCTATATATCAAATAACAGAAATAACCGATAGAGAGAGCAAAAAGCCAAATGGAGGCAAGGCTTTATTGTTTGAGAATACAGGCACAAAATTTCCTGTATTAACCAACATGATGGGCTCAGAAAAGAGAATCTTGTACACATTAGGGGTACAAAGCTTTGATCAAATATCTGATAGAATTCATAATCTAATAGAAGAAGCTACTAGCGAGAGAAATGGATTAATGGATAAAATTAAAGTACTACCCATGCTTGCAAATATGGCAAAATGGCTACCAAAAGAGCATAAAGGAATACCTAGTTGCCAAGAGGTTATTCAGTATAAACCAGAATTAAGCAGGCTTCCTATCCTTAAATGTTGGCCACAAGATGGCGGAAGATTTATTACTTTACCACTAGTACATACAATAGATAGTAAAACAGGGTTAAGAAACGTTGGTATGTATAGAATGCAAGTATTTACAGAAAATACAACTGGGATGCATTGGCATAGACATAAAACAGGAGCACGTCATTTTGATGATTTTAAAGGAGATAGAATGCCTGTTGCAGTATGCCTTGGAGGAGATCCTATTTATACTTATGCGGCAACAGCCCCACTACCTGATGGAATAGATGAATATTTGTTTGCTGGATTTATAAGAGGAGAAGGTGTAAGCATGGCAAAGTGCCTTACTCAAGATATAAAGGTACCAGCCGATTGCGATTTTGTAATTGAAGGCTATATAAGTAAAAATGAAGCAAAAGTTATAGAAGGTCCATTTGGAGACCACACAGGTTTTTATTCTTTGGCCGATTACTATCCAACATTTCATATTACATGTATTTCTCATAAAAAAGATGCCGTTTATCCAGCAACAGTTGTTGGTATACCACCACAAGAAGATAAATATATTGCCTTAGCTACAGAAAAGATTTTTCTTTCACCAATTAAACTTAGTATCGCTCCAGAAATTGAAGACTTATATTTACCAGAAGAAGGAGTAGGACATAATTTTGTTGTTATTCAAATAGAGAAACGTTATCCAGGACAGGCAATTAAAATTGCACATTCGTTATGGGGAGCTGGGCAGATGATGTTTAACAAAATGATGCTAATTGTTGACAATACAGCTATTAATAATACTATTAACTACTTAAAAACCGAAAAAATTCAATTGCAATCAGAAAAAGACGGACAAGTAGATGATAATTATACAATTAGAAATCATAAATTTTTAGAAGAAGTAGTAAAACTACATTATATCCCAAAAAGAGATACTATTTTTAGCCGCGGCCCACTAGATATATTAGATCATAGTGCTCCAGTTTGTGGATTTGGCGGGAAATTATGTATAGATGCTACTTATAAATTAAAAGAAGAAGGACAAGCACAAGCTGTTGTACCAAAGCCAAAAAGATTTATATCGTTTATTAGCGTAGATTCTATAATTGACAGTAATTCTCTAGTATATGTTTATTTAGATAAAGGTTGCAACTTAGAAAATACATATAGGAACCTTTGGCTTACTGGTGCAAATGCAGATCCAATAAGGGATAGTAAATTTAAAGATGGTAAATTAATTATAGATGCCACAAGTAAAAAAACAGGAGAAAATGGTTTTTTTAGGGAATGGCCACAAATAATTAGTTCTTCT
>CAXYUL010000131.1:0-5854 GCA_964292095.1 uncultured Bacteroidales bacterium
TTGATTATTACCAAGCATCAGAAGGTCGTATCCATAGAGGTACTGTAAATAGCCATTATATAATATTTACTCTAAAAGGCAGTGTAAATATATCATGTAATGAGTATAATATTAAGCTTATAGCTGGGCAAATGCTTTTTATTCATAGACACACCCTTTTAAATTATCAAACATTAGAAGACAGTGAATTTATTGTTGTATTTTTTGAAAGTGTAGTTAATTTGTGTACAAAATCTTCGCTATCAGGCCTAGTAGCAGTAAAAAAAACAGTTAAATATGAGATAAAACCATTTACTATTAATGAACAACTTAATTCTTTTTTAGAACTGTTAACTATTTATCTTAAAGATGGGGCTAAATGTAGCCAACTTCATGATATAAAATTTTAGGAACTATTTTGGATATTTAGAGCATATTATTCTAAGGAAGAATTAGCATCATTTCTATACACCATAATAGGAACTACACATAATTTTAGAGATAAAGTTATAGATAACTACACAAAAGTATCTACAGTTAATGAGCTAGCAGTGGTATGTGGAATGTCAATTGGGGCTTTTAAAAAGAAGTTTGTTACAGAATTTGGTGAACCGCCCTATGCTTGGATGCAGAAGCGTATGGTTAGTATCATAAAGTATAGATTATTTGATAATGATCTTCCACTTAAATATATAATGGATGAACTTAATTTCTCTTCTTTACCCCAACTAGTTAGGTTTTGTAAAAAATATATTGGAGATACACCAGGCGAGATTAGAAAGAAATTAAGGAGTGAGAATATATAAAATAAAACATTTTGGATAATTTTTAAATACAAAAAGATAACCGTCAACAACATACATAGCTATAAATTTGTAGCGTGATTCATTAAAATAGAATCACGCTTTTTTATTGATAATTATGTATAAATTAGGATTTATAATATTAATGCTTTCTATTTTCTTGTGCAAACATTGTATGTTTGCACAAGAAAATAGAATTCTTAAATCTCCTGCAGACACACTAGCTAAAGAGCAATTATCATATAAGTATGCAAAAGATAATAACACTTTTTACATGGCATTATCTTCAAACATGCTATTTGATGCTTTACTAGTTCCAAATATTGGTATAGAGTTTTACTTAGCTAAGCAATTTTCTATACAAGCTGATTGGCACTATGCCTGGTGGCATAATGATAAATTACATAATTATTGGAGAATTTATGGTGGAGGTATAGAATTTCGTAATTGGTTTGGGTATAGAGCAAAGATAAAAGCTCTACAAGGACATCACATAGGATTATATGGGATGATACTTACTTACGATATAGAGTTTGGTGGACGAGGCTATCTTGGTGATAAATGGACATGGTCTGCTGGTATTTCTTACGGGTATTCATTAGCAATAGCAAAAAGAATAAATATAGATTTTGGTCTTAATATAGGATATATTGGAGGAGAGTACAAAGAGTATCTTCCTGAAGATAACCATTATGTTTGGCAAGTAACTAAAAATCGTAACTATATAGGATTAACAAAAGCATATATAGCTCTAATATGGTTAATAGGAAAAGGCAATTATAATATTGAGAAGATAAAAAGATGAGAAGAATAATACTATACATGTTATTATTATCCTTAGTATCGTGTGAACATAAAAAGCTATGTTATGATCACCCACATATTGGAAATATTAATGTAATTATTCATTGGAAAAATCATACTGATATTCCAGCTTTGGGTATGAGAACTTATTTAGATTTAATAGAAGGTGATTATTTAATAGGTCTTACTGATATGCCCTCTGATGGAGGAAAAATTAAATCTAAGATAAATAACACTTATAGGGCATTATGTTACGATTAGATGGGAGGAGGATCTATATATTTTAAGAATGAGCTAAATTATAATGATTCTCAGATATACACTAACAATGCTAGTCGTGCTTCATATACAAAGATTTACCCAAACGAAGAATTAATACATCAACCAGAGAACTTTTTTATGGACCAAGTAACACATTTTAATATTAGTGAATTGTATAAAATAAATGAATTACATTTTTATCCAACCAATAGAGTTATACACTACACATTTGAGATAAGAGGAGTAAATGGCGTAAATAATATTAGTGCATTTGCTGGAGCATGTTCAGGGATATCTAGGTCTTATTATTTATCAAAAGAGACAATATCTGACATACCATGTACAACATTAATATATGAAGTAAATCCTAGTAAAGAAAAAAATACAATTGAGGGAGAATTTTTAGTATTTGGGCACTGTTTAAGCGAGCAAATTAGACACAACTTTACAATGGAAATAATGTTTGCTCCAAATGAATACAAATATAAAACTTGGGATGTTACAGAACAAATACACAAAGGTTCAAAGCATCTTATTATGGATTGGGATATTACTATTCCTGCACATGGAGGTACAGATATGGATGTAGATATTAAACCTTGGGACGATGTATGGATTCCTGTAGAAATGTAACTTAATATAAATATTAACTAAATAATAGAAAAAATGAACAAAAAATTAATTTTTGCAGCTATTGCTGCTATTTCGCTATCATCTTGCTCAAAAGACAACTTGGTAAGCAACAATAATAACACAGAAAATGGAGTACATTTTGGTGTTTTAAATAATAAAGTAAATACTAAAGCTACAGAAATTACTGTTGCAAATATTAGTAAGTTTAGTGTGTATGCTTACAAGCATAATAAAGGATCGGCTGCTACTTACACAGAAGAGAAACCATATTATAATGGCGTGTCTATTAGTGTAGATAATGTGGGCGCTTGTACCTATACTACTAGTAGTGATCAAAAAATGTGGCCAAAAACTGAAGAATTAGATTTTTTAGCATATGCTCCATTAAATTCTGTAACATACAGTAAAGGAGTAATAACAGCTGACTTATCAACAAAACTAAATGCTAGTGATCAAACAGATGTTGTTGTAGCAAAATCAATAAATGAAGCAGGCTATGGAAAAGATAATTATAAAACCACTATGAATTTTCATCATGCATATTCTCAAATTAAATTTAAGGCACTTAGTAAATATGCTAGTGTTAACTTTGTGGTTAAATCAATAAGAATAACAGGGGTAAGTACTAAAGGGACAGCAGATTTAACAACTTGGACAGCACAAGCACTTGATGGAGTTAATAATAAAGGTAACGGGCTAGGTTGGACAAAAGCAACAACAGGCAATGTAATTGATAATGTTGTATTTGGTGTTAAAGCTAATCAAACTATTAACACATCACCTATTGATATTACAGATGATAATGGAGCATTAATGCTTATGCCTCAAGTTTTATTAGGTGGAACACCAATAACTAAATCTAATACAGTAGAACAAATACTTGCAAATAAAACTCAGTCATATATAGTTATAGAATATAGTGCTACGGATAAAGAGTCTGGTACTGTTTTAGTTGAGAATGGCCGTTGCGCTGCTCCAATATCAACAGATTTGCAAGCAGGTTTGAGATATGTATATAGTTTAACATTGGCTGGAAATGGAGATGGAGGAGCAGTAGAGGATAAACTTTATCCAATAGATTTCACATGTACTGTGGAGGGATGGATTGATAGTACTATTCCAGGAGTGGAGTTATAATTTACAATACAATAACTTAGGCGAGTAATGGCATGAAACACAATATACTTTCTATTATATTATTATGTGCTTTTCTAATAACAAGTTGTAATGGGGATAAAATTTTAGTAACTGGTGATACAACTATAAAAGACATTTCAATTGCTTTTAAAACTAATGCTGATACTGATAATTTTAGAACGAAGTTGGTGGATAATATTAATATTGGAGACTCATGCACTGTGTCTGTAGATGTTGAGCCTCTTCCATACAAAATTCCTCAAACAAGGGCCTCATTAATTGATAATAACAATTTAACAACAATGGGGGTTACTGGCTATTATACCAAAGGTGGAGAATTTGATGCCTCATCATCAATGGCAAATTATCTAGTAAATGAGAGAGTGTTTAATAATGGGACAGAATGGGTTTATACTAATATCAAGTATTGGCCATCCGATCCGAGTGATAGAATAAGTTTTTTTGTTTATGCCCCATACTTTATGGCAAGAGCTGACGATGGTGCGCAAAGTACTGTTCTCAATTTTGCAAAAAAAGGAATTCCTACAATAAGCTACACTAGTTTTGCCGATAAAGATTTGCAGTATGATTTGATGGTAGGAGTTCCTCTTATGAATAATTCTAAACCAGCTATTAATACTCCGCTTAATTTTACTATGAAGCACGTCCTCTCTAGCATTGGATTTACGGTTACTGGCAATGGTGAGAAATTTGATAATATATATATTCAAGGAATTTATTGTACAGGAACATTGAGTATGGATATTTCTAACGGAATTACTTGGTATGATTATTTAGATATCAGTGATAAAAATACCGCACCAAAGGCTGGTATAGGCCGCACAATAACAAGTTCAACAACTATTGAGCAAGTAAATACACAAGATGGTTACATTATGCTTGTTCCGCAAGATGTACCAGATGGAGCAGAATTGGTAATTGAGCTTGGAGATGTTGAAATAAAAAGGGTAAAATTAAAACAAATACTTGCTAAATGGGAACCTGGGAAACGTTATATTTATAATTTAAATTTTAAAAATCCAGATGAAATAGAAGTTGATCTAACAGGAGATGAGTCTAACTGTTTTCTTTTAAATCCAGTTGCAGATAAAAATGTTACATATAAATTACCCATAAAACAAGTAAATAGATTTTGGGGGAATGCTCCATATAATTCCCCAACACCATCAAATTTAATTACAAGTACAGATACTTGGCAAGTAGGTTTATTATGGCAAGATAAATTAAATATGGTAAAACCTAGCGGAGAAACATCTATTACAATTTCAAAATCTACTGGTGGCGGTATAGATGATTACTTTGCAATACGTATTCCAAAAGGAGCAAGCATTAAAGCTGGAAACTTTTTAGTTGGAATTTCTAAAAATGGTACGCCTAGTTTAACAGAAATATCACCTGGTATAACCAATATTTTATGGAGTTGGCATATTTGGATAAGCGATTATAATCCTTATGGAGCACAGCAAAATCCAATTGACAGCGGTACAGGAAAGGAAACAGCAGTACCTGGTGGAAAGCTTTATACTTATGCAGATGGTACAATGGGCACAGGAGATAAAACTCTTTGGTCTAGCAAGAAATATAATTATATTTTAGATAGAAATATAGGTGCATTAATTCCTAATCATACATCTAGAACATATAAAGATGGTATGCTAACTTATCAATTTGGAAGGAAGGATCCGTTTCCGGGAGATATTACTTTATATGATATTAATGGTAATACTATTAATTATGTTGATGCTAATAATTATACAATAAATTCTTCTTCATCTCCTAAACCTACCCTTGAATGGAGTGTATACAATCCACTAAAATTTGCTAATATGATTGATTATGCTTATTATCCCGACACTAAATCTGATAATTCTGGACGCTGGTGCTATAATTTTGATGGTAGTACTGGAGCTTGGAATGATCCTTCTGTTACAGATGCCTATGGAAAATCACTTTTTGATCCATCTCCACAAAAATTTAGAATGCCTATTAATGGAACATGGAGCGCTGCAATATTAGGCGGTGAATCTGGAAGATATAGTCCAAATAATGGATATATTGCAGCTCCATACATCTACCCAATTTGTTATGCTAGAAATCCAAGCAATGGAAAAATAGGAACGAGTACAGATGGGGAAGTTGCGATATGGAGTAGTACTCCTTTACCAATGAACGGCAGCAACTCTCCAGGGCGAGGATCTGCATTTTGGCTTTACTTG
>CAXYUL010000132.1:0-5842 GCA_964292095.1 uncultured Bacteroidales bacterium
AGTAGCAACATTACTACCTATTGATAAGATAATTGGCAAGATATATCCTGTCTTTGCATTTGCACTTTTGTTTATGGCCTTAGGTATTCTTGTAATGTTATTTTGGCATCTCCCAAATCTTCCAGAGATTACAGATGGTTTACATAATACAGAGCCTTCTGGTATGCACATTTTTCCTATGATGTTTATATCTATAGCTTGTGGAGCTGTATCTGGGTTACATGCTACTCAGTCTCCTCTTATGGCTAGATGTATGACTAACAAAAGCCAAGGACGTCCAATATTTTATGGCGCAATGATAACAGAGGGTATAGTAGCTTTAATATGGGCAGCTGCTGCAACATATTATTTTAATGAAAATGGAATGCAAGAGAATAATGCAGCTATTATTGTAGATAATATAACTAAAAATTGGCTAGGTACTTTTGGAGGCTTATTAGCTGTCTTAGGAGTTATTGCTGCCCCTATAACCACAGGTGATACTGCACTTAGATCGTCGAGATTAATTGTGGCAGATTTCCTAAAATATGACCAAAAATCAATTTATAAACGTTTAGTTATTGGAATTCCATTGTCTATACTTACTATTGGAATACTACTATTTAGTTTAAAGGATAAGGGCGGCTTTGATATGATATGGAGATATTTTGCTTGGCTAAATCAAACTTTGAGCGTATTTACTCTTTGGGCAGCTACAGTGTATTTGGCAACTAGACGCAAGAATTTCTATATTACAATTATCCCTGCTTTATTTATGACCTTTATAACATCTACATATATTTTTATAACTAAAGATGGATTTGCATTAGGACAAAATATTTCTTACGTGGTAGGAGGGGCAATCACTATAATAGTATTTGCAACATTTATATTTTGGCATAAAAGATTCTTTAGAGCACATCGCTTATAATCAAGACCTTACCAGTACTATAATTGTGTCGGGAAGAATAGCCAAATACTTGTGATAAATTGTTATAGACTTATATTCTTATTGTGGGTACTTTTGCTTAAAATTAATACAAGAATATTATGAGAAGAATTTTATGCTTTATACTATGTTTTGCAGCAGCCTTTGGCGTTAATGCTCAAGAAAGTATAAATGAAGTAGTAAGTACAACAACATTAGATAAACAATTGCCAGTAATGATAAAAGAACAAAGGCTTTACACGTATAAGAGCCAATTTAGTGTAGAGCAAACTATGGCTAGATTAGAGAAACAAATAAAAAACAGGCAGATAC
This sequence comes from uncultured Bacteroidales bacterium, assembly GCA_964292095.1. Lineage (GTDB taxonomy): Bacteria > Bacteroidota > Bacteroidia > Bacteroidales > UBA932 > Egerieousia. The sequence goes on from CAXYUL010000132.1 coordinate 1,241, forward strand.
CTATTTTTGCTATATTGGATCATGCTAATAATGCTAAAGAAGTAGGAATGCAAATGAATTCTTCTAAAGTAATTATATTTGGGTCTCCAAAAGTAGGAACAGTTCTTATGCAAGAAAACCCTAGCATTGCCCTAGCTCTTCCTTTAAAGATTGCTGTTTATGAGGATGCTAAAGGAAATGTTTGGACTTCATTTTTAAAAATGAAGTTTGCAGACCAAATTTATCCTCTAAATGACAAGTCCATATTACTTAAAATGGATGAGCTATTAGAGGATTTAACAATTAAGTCTTCTAAAGAAGTAGATACTACTATTTATTTCTAATCTTATTTCCTAGAATAAAGCCAAAAATACCGGTTAAAGTAATTCCTATAGAAGTTTGTATTAAATTTAGAAAATCTACAAAAGGAGAAATATTTACTAATTCTTCTGAACCAACTCCAATCATATTTTTGGTACTAACAAATAAAGATTTAGAATAATCTACAATATTGGCATTTGCGTAAAAAAAGTAGGCAAATATAAAAACTAGCATTATATAGGTAAAGATCATCTTTTTCATACTTTCTCCATAACCAAAAAGTAAATTTGAAATGCAATTCTGAACTATTAACCATATATGATTTATTACCTTTATAAAGCTTAACTTTCCGCTAATTAATTCTTTCCACATACGCCCCAATTCCATTGTTCTACCTTTTACATATGCCCAATTGGCATCTGATAAAAAGCCTTTACCTGCCCAAAAGCCATTAAGTGTCTTATAAATATCCTCTGCATCTGCATATCTTGCGGCCACAGATTTTTCTATATCCCAATCTGATATTTTATTTTGATCATTTTCTCGTATTCCTGTACCATACACATCCCAATCTTTGAGAAAATGTATGTATTGTGCTTTATTTTCTTGTAGAATTTTTCCTTTATAAAGATTTTCTTTTCTAAAATTAACGCTTGTATCAAAATTAGTGTAATTAATGCTAGAATATTCAATACTTGCTTTTCTAAACAATATTACTCCCGATAAAAATGCTCTATAAAAATCGCAATAGCTAATTAATGATTCTTCAAAAGTTCCTGCATAAATTTCTGTATATCTAAAGTCGCGCCATTCAATTCTTGCTTTTCTAAAGCGGCAAGATGATAAAGTACAGTGCTTAAAGGATGTTTGTAAAATAGTGGTAATATTGTTATTTTTACTATCAGAATCAAAATCACAATTACTTAAACTTGCTTTTCCAAACGATACATTTTTTAATTTTGCACCTTTAAAACTTAATCTATTTAATTCTCTATTATCTTGGTTATTCTCTGCAAAATTAACATTTGAAATTACGCAGTTATCAAAATTACAACCATCAAGATCTAGAGAAGAAAGACTAACATCGCAGATAATTCTAGTAGTAATTAAATCTTTAAGTTGAGATAGGTTTTCTAAATTATTCATAGTTAAAGGTTTATTAAATAGCATTACAAAGTTAAAAATAAAAAGTATCTTTGCAGAAAAAAGTACAAATAAATAATGGGTTCTAAGATAGCTAATTTTGTTACTCTTTATAATTTTTAGCCTAGCATGATGGAAAATGGCTGCTTTAATAAATATTTAAAAATGAACAAACTTAAACTATAAATAAAATGAATTTACTTGGTAATATAATTTGGCTATTATTTGGTGGATTGTTAATTTCGCTAGAATATTTTTTAGCAGGGATTCTTTCTTGCATAACTATAGTTGGTATTCCTTTTGGATTACAACTCTTTAAATTAGGAATTTTATCTTTACTGCCTTTTGGCAAACAAGTAAAATATTCTGAGCAAGCCCCTGGTTGTATAAACGCACTACTAAATATAATATGGATATTTACTGGTGGAATATTAATCTGTTTAGAACATTTACTTTTTGGAATAATATTATCTATAACTATTGTTGGTATTCCTTTTGGCTTACAACATTTTAAAATGATGACTTTAGCTTTTACTCCATTTGGCAAGAGAGTAGACTAATGCTAGGCAAAAAAACTGTAAGCACAGATTGTCCTTTCCTTTCAAAGATTATAGAATACTTTAGTAGACTATAGCAAGCATTTTATATTGTAAATAGGGATATATAGTTCTTAATTGATAAAATTTGAGCAAACAAAGTTAAGGGCTGCATAATTGTAGATAATTGTGTTAAATTTGCACAAAAATTAAGATATGAGTGCTACTACTGTTATTAATGAACTAGGAACAGAAAGGATTTCCAAATTGCTAAAACATTATGCTATTCCTAGCATTATAGCTATGACTGCATCATCTCTTTATAATATGATTGACAGCATATTTATTGGGCATGGCGTTGGTAATTTTGCTCTAGCTGGTTTGGCCCTTACTTTTCCTTTAATGAACTTAGGAGCTGCTTTTGGCTCTCTGGTGGGCATTGGTGCTTCTGCCTTAATCTCTATGCTTTTAGGACAAAAAAACTACGATGTAGCCAATAAAGTATTAGGAAATGTTATAAGTTTAAATTTTATTATGGGTACATTATATATGGCCATAGTACTTTATTTTTTAGACCCAATTCTATTCTTTTTTGGAGCAAGTGAGAACACATTAGCTTATGCTAAAGAATATATGCAAATTATAGCTTTGGGTAATATTGTTACTCATATGTACTTTGGATTAAATTCTGTTCAGCGAGCCTCTGGTTTCCCTAAACAAGCAATGATAGCAAGAATTTTTACAGTTATAATTAATACATTTTTAGACCCAATTTTTATCTATGTATTTAATTGGGGAATAGCAGGAGCAGCAATAGCAACAATTTTAGCCCAATTTATAGCCCTTGTTTGGATAGTAATATCCTTATCAGATAAAAATAAAGTAATACACTTTAAATCTGGTATATACAAGCTAAAAAGCAGAATAGTAAAAGACATATTAGCTATTGGAGCTTCTCCTTTTTTTATGAACTTAGCAGCATGTTTAGTTGTAATTATTATTAATCAAGGATTAAAGCAACATGGAGGGGATTTAGCAATTGGAGCATATGGCATTGTAAATAGGGTAGCCTTTGTTGCTGTAATGATAATTATGGGAATAAATCAAGGGATGCAGCCAATAGTGGGATACAATTATGGGGCAAAGAACTTTGACAGAGTTAGAAAAACTCTATTTTTAACTATTGCCTGGGCATCAACAGTATCTATTTTTGCATATATGATATGTCAATTGTTTCCAAAAGCAATAGTTGGGGTATTTACATCAGATGCTGAATTATCAACTAGGGCAATAGAAGGAATGAAAATAGTATTTATGTTCTTCCCGATAGTTGGATTTCAGATGGTAACTTCTAATTTCTTTCAGAGTATAGGAATGGCAGGTAAATCTATTTTTCTATCCCTAACTAGGCAGGTATTGTTACTTATCCCTATGCTATTGATATTGCCAAGTATATTTGGAGTGAATGGAGTGTGGTATAGTATGCCATTCTCTGATCTAATATCTAGTTTTATTTCATTAGGAATGTTAATATACCAAATGAAGCTATTTAAAAAACTAAGTAATAAACAGCAACTAAATTATTAAATTTGATAATCTATTATGGAAAAGTATTATATTAACATAGGAAGGCAAATAGGCTCTGGTGGACTTATTATTGCAGAAAAACTATCAAATATTCTAAATATTCCAGTTTACGACAAACAGCTTATAGATGCAGCCGCAAAAGAAAGCGGTATTTCTAAAGACTTTTTTAAAAGTGCTGATGAAAAAACCTGCACTCACTATTGGGGAGGCTTTATGGGACTTAACTTTTCATCTATATTTAATGATCTATCATCATATTCTCCTCTTGATTCATGCGAATTATTTAGGATACAAAGCGAAACAATTCGTAAAATTGCTCAAAATGGCTCAGCTATTTTTGTTGGTAGATGTGCAGATTATATACTAAGAGATATGCACAATTGCCTAAATGTATTTATATCATCCTCTAAAATAGATGATAGAATAGATAGATTTAAACAATGTGATTTAATAAAAGATATAGCAACAAAAAGTAGAGAAGATATTATAGAAATTTTAGAAAAAGGCGATAAAAAAAGGGCACAATATTACAGTTACTATACATATAAGCAATGGGGTGCCTCAGAATCATATAATTTATGTTTAGACACTTCTTATTTTGATATAGATACTTGTGCAAAAATAATAAGTACAGTAGCAAGTAATACTTTTAAGTTATAGTTCAAAACTATCTATATTAGATAATATTTGGTCTATACTATTACAAAAAATAAAAGAGCTTAAATCTCCCTCTGGCATAAATTCTTCTTTTACCATATTGTCTAACAGTAGTTTAAGTGGTAAAAAGAAGTTATTTATATTTAGAATATAAAGTCTTTTATTATGGAATTTAAGTTGCTTATTAACAGCATATTGTGCAAACTCATCTAAAGTTCCTAAACTGCCAGGTAATATAATACAAAAGTTACTTAATTGCTCCATAATAATTTTACGTTCGCAAAGATCTTTGGTGTAAATTATCTCGTTAAGGTTGTGCTTTTCTATCTCTATATTAGCAAGACTAACTTCTTCTTTGACTTTTCATCCTTGTGGAAAT
>CAXYUL010000133.1:0-5778 GCA_964292095.1 uncultured Bacteroidales bacterium
AACATGGTTCTGGTTATTATACTTGGCAACAACAATCAGAGTATTGTATGTCAAGTACTAGGTATGATGATGGGGCATGGCTTTTGTTTTACAATCATATTTTGACTTGTAATATAGTTTTAAACGATATGGATAAAATTATTGGTCAAGAAAATGAAAAACATTTACTTATTGGGGAGTGCAATTTAATTAGAGCATATTCTTATTTTATGTTGGTGAATCTTTTTGCTGATGTTTATGATAAATCAAATGCGGGGTCTATGTTAGGTGTGCCTCTTAATAACTTAACTTATATAGATGATGTAAGATATACTAGAGCAACTGTAGAAGAAACCTACAGAGAAATTACATCTAATTTAGAAAGCGGAATAGAAAATTTTGAAAAGACATCTATTAAAAATAGCATTTTTAGATGGAACACTAAGGCTGCATATTTGTTTGCCTCTAGAGTTTACCTATATATGCAAGAGTATGAGAAAACAATAGAATATGCAACAAAGCTAATTCAAATGTCCCCAGCACTGTACGATCTCAATATTAAATATAAAAATGATCTAGAAACTCCATTTTTAAATCAAAGGAACCCAGAGATTTTATATACCTATGGCTATTATTCAAATTCTTATTTTGCCTATGCGGCTAATGGCTGTTTTCCAGCTTCCGAGTCTCTAAAAAAAGTTTACGGTAAAGGCGATTTAAGGTTTGATAGAAAAACTGGTGCTTTTTTAAGAGAAAGAGGTGGCTTTTTTGGCAAGCAATATACCCACTTTAAAAATGATGGCTCTAATATTACAAAAGTGTATGGTTATGCGCTAAGAGTTGCAGAAGCTTATTTAAATAGGGCAGAGGCCTATATAATGATGAACCAAGTAGACAAGGCTATGGCTGATATAAATTTCTTGCGTAGTTTTAGAATATCTAAAGAGCAGTATAAACCTTTGCAAGCTTCTAGTAAAGAAGAAGCTCTTAATATTTTAAAAGATGAAAGTAGAAGAGAGTTGTGTTATGAAAATCTTAGATGGTTTAATTTAAGGAGATGGGGTAAACCAGAGATTACACACGTGTTTATGAATGAGTATGAGCCATTAACTACTACAACATGGGTGCTTAAAGAAAAAGATGCAGCTTATGTACTACCTATACCAGTGTATGTGCTTAATTCTCAGGATATGATAAGTAATGATAGGCCAGAGAGAAAAGCTATTGAATAATTTAAACTATTTAAAATTATAATCGTATGAAAACGAAAAAAATAATATTATTATTGTTTGCTGTTTTAATAATGGCCAGTTGTTATACAAAAGAGCATATTACAGCTGAATTAGGAAAACCTCTTCATGAGTTTAATGATAGTTCAAATCCCTTAGATCATAAGATATATGAATATTATACAACAACAGGTGTAGGAATTTTATATAAATATGTAGATAGAGATTATAACTGGAATATAAATAATACCATTAACACTAGATTAGTTGTTAAGCAACAAGAGAATCAAGAATTTCTAATTAATGGAATAGACTATGTAGACATGGTTTTTGGCAATTACTATCCATTAGAATTTAAGAAGAAACACTTTCCTCTATATTTTTTATTAGCAGAAGAAACCCAACAAGATGGTAAAAAATACCAATTTTTTTGTGGACGTAACTATATGTTATTTAGCGATATAAACGATACTTGTACAAAGTTAGATTCACAAGAAATAAATAAGCGTAAAGGATTTGTAAATGGGCTATATTGGGCTAATTATTTATATTCTAATGATATAATAACATTTCCAGATGAATTTTTTGATGTTTCTAAAGACCAATACGAGTATGTTTTTGGTGATGCAACAAAAGTAGATATTAAGAAATTTGGGTTTTGGGATGGCGATGCAAATTTTGTTTACTACCCTAAGCAATTTAAAGGACCAACAAAAACAGTTGATGTTGAACAATTTTTCAGTAGAATATGCTCACAAACAAAAGAAGAAATTGAGGCATCTATGCAGGGTTACGATCTTCTGAGAGCTAAATATGATATCCTAGTCTCATATTTTAAAAGAGTTTACAACATTGATATACAAGAAATAGGAAATAAACTGCCAAAATAAACTTTTAAATAAAAATAAAAAATGAAAAAAACACTTATTCTGCTGCTGATTTTCTTAGCAAGTAATTCACTTAGCTTTGCAAAGAAAGACAAAGATGCAGCAAAAAAAACAACTCTAACAGCAGTTAATAATCTTCCCGACAAAGATAGCAAAAAGGGATATGCTTCGCTGATAACAAAGGATGCAATATCTACAAAAGGACTAATTGATATTCACTTAGTTAAGGATGTGCTATATTTTGAGATTCCTGTTTCTGTAATGGAGAAACCTATGCTTTTGGCATCTAAAGTGTCAAAGACTAGCGATAACTCTGATGTAATAGCTGGCCAAATGCCAGTTGATCCTCTTATGATAGATTGGAGCTTTGATACATTTAATGTGTATTTAAGAGTTATTAATCCAGTAAATATTTGTGACCAAAACGAAAGTATATACCCAGGTTTTAAATTAAATAATTTAAGTCCAGTATATAAAGCTTTTCCTATAAAATGTTATAACGCCGATTCTACTAAAATTGTTGTTGATGTAACAAAATACTTTTTATCAGATCAAAAACCTTTATCTCCATTTATTCCGGCTTCTCCATTTGATGCCTTATTTGGAATGAAGAAAAAGAAGGGCTCTTTTAAGCAAGATATGTCGCGAGTATTATCTGCTAAATCTTTTCCAGAAAATATTATATTAAATACTAATTTGGTTTTTGATGCAGATGGAACTCCATTTACTGCCCAATCTACTGTTTCTATAATTTTGTTACCAAACAATTTAATGAAACCAAGGATAGGTGATAGGAGAGTGGGTTACTTTGCAGATAGAAAATTAAAATACACCACTCAACAAGATTATTTAGATAAGATATCATATATAAATAGATGGAGATTAGAGCCTAAGGAGGAGGATGTAGAAAAATATAAAAGAGGTGAACTAGTTGAACCTAAAAAACAAATTGTTTATTATTTAGACCCTGCCTTTCCTGCCGAGTGGAGACAATTTATGAAAGAAGGAATAGAGGATTGGCAAATGGCTTTTGAAAAGATAGGTTTTAAAAATGCAATTGTAGCTAAAGACTACCCTACAGATGATCCTAATTTTAATCCAGATGATATAAGATACTCTTGCATAAGATACTCTGCTTCTAATTTTGCTAATGCAATGGGACCATCTTGGACAGATCCAAGAACTGGTGAGATTTTACAAGGTTCTGTATATGTTTACCATAATGTGTTAAGTTTATTACATAATTGGAGGTTTATTCAAACCTCGGCTGTAGATCCAAAAGCACGAGATAATTTTTATGGTATGGATGTAAAAGGACCTCTTTTAAGATATTTAATAGCACATGAAATAGGCCATACTTTAGGCTTAATGCATAATATGAGAGGTTCTTATGCCTATGCAGTTGATTCTTTACGATCTAAATCATTTACAGACACATTTGGTACTACATCATCTATTATGGATTATGCTAGATATAATTATGTAGCTCAACCTGGAGATGGAGTTACAAATTTTTTACCTCCAAGAATAGGATTGTATGATTTCTATGCTATTAAGGTTGGTTATGCAATTAATTACGATGCTAAAAGCATAGAAGATGATTATAAAATTATAAATAAATGGATAACAGAAAAGCAAAATGACCCTATCTATAAGTTTGGAGAGCAAGAGATTTTCTCTACCTCAGATCCAGCTGCACAATCTGAATCTTTGGGAGATGATGCTATTAAGGCAAGTGAATACGGAATAAAAAATCTAAAGGTTATTACCAATAATTTAGTTGAGTGGACAAGGCTTGATGGTAAAGACTATACTAGGACAGAGGCCTTTTACTCAGAGATAATGAAACAGTTCTCTAGGTATATGGGGCATTGTATTCCATATATTGGAGGTTATTATAATAACTATGCCGTTTCTGGAGATGGACAAGATCAATTTATACCTATTACTAAAGCTAAGCAAAAAGAAGCATTACAATTTGTTCTTAAGCAAGTTTCACAGTTGCCACAATGGTATGCAAATGAAAAAATATTAAAAGTTTTACCTTTAGATGTTGATAATGCTGCTAAAACTCAAATTTCTATTATTAGAAGGCTTTGTGATCCTACAATGCTTGGAAGAATAGGCAATTTAGAAAAAGTTGATGTAAATGCTTATACACAAAAGGAATATATAGAAGATGTATACAATTTTATTTGGGCCAAGACTGTTGCAAACAAAGCTTTAAATGAATCTGATAAACTAATGCAATACATTTATATGCAAACTATGCTAGGTGCTTTGGATATGTTACCTGCTAAAATAGAGCAGAGCAAAGGTGGAATTTTTGGCTTTGCTCAAGATGATATGTTAGAAATACCATATATTACAAAAGAGGCTATAGATAAATATTTGACTGTTTCTACAAAAGAAGCTGATGTTAAAATACATGCTAAGCCACTAATATATTCTCAATTAAATAAATTAAAGACTCTATTAAATGCTAAGGCTAGTACTGCTACAGGCTTAAGCAAAGATCATTATCAATACTTATCTCACGAGCTTAACAAGCTAATGAATAAATAAGCTTAGATAAAGATATTAAAGAAATTAATCTTATAAGAATAGCTGAGTTATGCAGCTATAACAATTAATTAAGAAGAGGAATGTGACTAAAATGAACTTACCCCAAAAGTTTGAAAAAAACTTTTGGGGTTTTGTTATGCTTTGCCAAGCATCGGCATATAGACTAAATAGTTTTAATTTAGAGCGGGTATTAATAATTTACCGTCTAATATAATTAAATCTAATGTTTCTAATGCTTTTAGAGATTGTAGTGGATTTTCTCTTAACACTATAATATCGGCAATAGCATCTTCTTTAATTACTCCCAATTTATCTTTATAACCTAGTATTTCTGCACCATTATAAGTAGCTGCTTTTAAAATAAAAGGGATAGGAATTCCGCAAGTATCGTGGAGTAATTCCATTTCTTTAAACATTGCACATTTACTCTCACCTGTTTTTTCATCTGTTGTATAAAAATCTGTGCCTACAACAAACCTAACACCAGCATTATATGCCTCTTTAGTAACACTAGCAACAGCCTTATCGCCATTAGAATAGCTTATTAACACTGTTGGGTCTAGCACAACATTGCGTTTAATCATCTGCTCAAAAACTTTAGAACGGTATAACTTGTTAGAATCACTTAAAGGAGTTTTATCTAAATAATCATAAAAGAGATAAGCATGAGAAACTACCTCAACTCCCGATGTTACAACATCTAAAGCATTAGCATCAAACTGGGCAGTATGTGCCCAAACCTTCATCCCATGCTTTTTCATAAGTGGCACCATATAATCTAAATCTTGCTTATTATAATAAACATAAATTTTAAACCCAAGGCAACCACACTCCTTAGCATCTATCACAGCTTGCTCAATATTCCCATAATTCATTTCAATAATCCTCATCCAAGGAGCTGGACCTATTCCTCCCCAACCCTTAGTATCGCCAGGCTGAAAATCATATCCCTCACCTGCCCACAAAGAGGAGTAGAACACTTTAGGACCATTCATTATTCCTTTTTTAAGATATTCCATATATTTAATGTCATTTAGAATATTGCCTCCTAAATCTCTAACGCAGGTAACTCCCTGCTTTAAATACTCTCTACTCCAAAGTGCAAGTTGGCTACTGTC
>CAXYUL010000134.1:0-5755 GCA_964292095.1 uncultured Bacteroidales bacterium
ATTTCCAGGCACAACATAAGACTTAACAACATCCTTTTTTTCGCTCACTTTCTTAGAATAATCTATAACAGAATTAATATATCTATTTTTAGAAAATGGCACATCTCCAACTTTAAAGCTGTAAATAACAGCACTATCCAAATAAACCTTATACTCATTAACAGCAAACTTTGCCCCAGAACCATCTATTCTATCAATTGCATTTATTGTTACATAAAACTCTGGCAAAACAACTAAATAAGGACTATTCTTTGTTACTATAGGCTTAAAATTTTTAGACACCGGTGCAGCCCCTTTATTAATTGCCACAAACGAAACATCTAAAATCTGTGGAGCTGTTTTATCATTAATTTGAAAATACCCCTTTTCAAAAACATTAAGAGCAATATTAGCAGTATCTCTAATCTCAAAATGCAAATGCGGACCTCCAGAAGAGCCAGTATTACCAGCATTAGCAATTTGCTCACCTTTTTGAACAACAAACACAGCCTTATCTAATACAAGATCTACAGCAAACTCCTCATTATTATACTGTTGCTGTTTAACATAAGCTGCAATCTTATCAGAAAACTTAAGCAAATGTCCATACACACTCACATATCCATTTGGGTGGGTAATATATAAAGCATTTCCATATCCGCTTCCCGACACAGATATCCTAGAAACATAACCCTTTTCGCAAGCATACACAGGGGCACCAACTACTCCCCCAACTCTAAAATCTACTCCTCCATGAAAATGGTTACTCCTTAACTCTCCATAATTTCCCGACAAACTCATGGGGACCTTAAGCGGGTAAATAAAATTAACAGAATCTTTGGTATTTGAAATCAAATTATCATTTGAAAACAAAGAAATAGAAAAGCCATTTGTAAAACAACAAACGGCAATTACTATTAAAATTTTATAAAATTTATTCATCATTAGAACTAATTCTTATCAAAAAAATTTCTTTAACCTCTCAAAAAAGTTTTTATCATCGCTTGTTGGTTTTGGAATAAAGCTAGAGGAATTTCTTAAACGCTCCACATTAGCCTTATCCTCTGCACTTAAACTATGAGGAGTCCAAACCTGAACATACACTAATAAATCTCCAGCCCCATAACCATTAATATCTGGTATTCCCTTTCCCTTTAATCTCAAAATTTTTCCCGATTGCGTACCTGGCTCAATCTTTATCCTAAGTTTTGTATCAACCGCAGGAATCTCAACGCTTGTTCCAAGAATTGCGTCGGGAATACTAATAAATAATGAATAAATTAAATCATTACCATCCCTTTGTAACTCTTTATCCGACTCCTCCTCTATTAGCACCAATAAATCTCCATTAATACCTCCACTCTTTGCTGCATTTCCCTTCCCCTGAACCGTAAGTTGCATTCCTTGCGCCACTCCTGCCGGAATTTTAAAAGAGATTTCCTCAACTTGCTTTAACAAACCAGAGCCATGACATTTAGAACAAGGTTTAGTAATAATTTTACCCTCCCCGTGGCAATTTGGACACTCACTCTGGGATTGCATTTGTCCAAACATGGTATTCATCACCTGCGAAACAACACCACTACCCTTGCAAGTTTCACAAGTTTTTACATCTGCACTCGACTCTGCTCCACGTCCGCCACACTGAGAACAAACCACCATTTTATTTATCTTTATCTTTTTCTCTACCCCTTTCATTATTTCTGATAGCGAAAGCTTAACCCTTATCCTTATATCACTTCCTCTACGTACTCTAGAACCGCCTCTCGACGAAAACCCCCCAAAGCCACCAGAAAAACCGCCAAAGTGACCTCCAAAAATATCGCCAAACTGACTAAAGATATCATCCATAGAAAATCCGCCACCACTAAAGCCACCTCCGCTAGCAGCAGAACTTCCAACTCCGGCATGCCCAAACTGATCATACCTTTGTCTTTTCTCTGGAGTACTTAATATATCGTAAGCCTCGGCTGCTTCTTTAAACATCTCCTCTGCCTCCTTATCTCCAGGATTTTTGTCGGGATGATACTTAATTGCCATTTTTCTATAGGCTTTTTTTATCTCATCTGCGCTTGCACTTTTATCTACTCCTAAAACCTCGTAATAATCTCTTTTTGCCATTTTATTATCTATTAAATTCCAACAACAACCTTAGTAAATCTAATAACTTTACCATTTAAGGTGTAACCTTGTTGAACAACATCTATTATCTTATTTTTCTTTTGCTCATCCTCTACAGGAAATTGAGCTACTGCCTCATGAAAATCTGTGTCTAAATCTTTTCCTATAGCATCTATAGTAGAAAGTCCTTTAGATTTTAAATATGAAAATAATTTATTTAATATTAGAGAAGTACCCTCTATCACAGACTCATCAGCCTTTGCTGCCGAAAGAACATCCAAGGCTCTTTGACAGTCATCTAAAACGGGAAGTAGGCCTTTAATCACATCCTCAGAAGCTGTAGATAAGAGATCTAATTTTTCTTTAGATACTCGCCTTCTATAATTATCAAACTCTGCTGCTAACCTAATATACTTATCGTTAGCTTGAGCTAATTTATCTTCTAGCTCGTTTTGCTTAGTCTGCTCTTCTTTTGGCTCTTGCTCCTGCGCTTGATCCTGCCCTTTAACTTTATCGTCTTTTGTTTCTTCTACTTCTTTATTAATGTCTATATTTTCTTTTTCTTTATTTTGGGCCATGATTTTATCCTTATATTTTTTAACTTTATTTTTCATGATTTTATTTTTCTGCCAGCCATAAACTCAAAATGTTTGCCAAATGCAATTTACGCCAAAATGACACATTAAACCCGCTACTTAAACAACATCCAGCCAGATACTGCAAAAATGACAATAGCAACCGATACTCTAATAAATTTGTCCCCACCTTTTATAGAAGCGTAAGAGCCTAAAATTCCGCCAGCTATATTACCAATAGAATATATTAAAGCTATTGGCCAATTAACCTGACCATGCAAAATAAAAATTAATAAAGCCAATGGAGTATATATAACCACAGCAAAGTGCTTAACAGCACTAAGATGAATAAGATCCATACCCATCATAAAAAATGAACCAAACATTATTAAAAGTCCAACTCCGGCATGAGTAAAACCGCCATAAATTCCAATTATAAAAAATGCTATAACTTTAAAAACAGAAATTTTACCATCTCCTTCACCTACATTAGTTTCTACAACAGAGCCATTTCTTTTGGCACTAAATTTTTGCATTATTTTTTTTGGGTCAAAAAACAGCATAATTGCCATAATAGGCAAAATAATTCCCATTATTGTTTCTATTATATCAGGGCGTAAAACAGATGCAAACTCTGCCCCTAACAATGCTCCCAAGCCAACAGGTATTCCTATTTTTGTTCCTATTTTTAAATTAAGGTATCCTTTCTTCTTAAAAATTGCAGAACTTACCAAAAACTGAGACATTACTCCAAACCTTGTTGTCCCATTTGCAACATTTATTGGTAAACCCATAGCCATAAATAACGCATAAGAAAGTGCCGTAGCCATTCCTGCTATTGTATTTACAAAGCCAACTAATAAACCTGTAAAGATTAAAATTGCGATAATTCCAACACTGTTAACTGGAGCTGTGTGCAAATACTCAAAAAATTGAGTAAAATATTGATGAATCATTTCTACTAATTTTATAAACAGCCGCGAATTTACATAAAATAAGTGTATCTAATTAATAAAGGTAGTTTAAATTAGGTTAAAATGTTTTAAAGCCAACACAATTCCATCATTATCAACTGTTTCTGTTATATAATGAGAGGCTTGTTTTACTCTGTCATCAGAATTACCCATTGCAATACCACATGCAACATGTTTAAGCATTGGTATATCATTACCACCATCGCCAAAAGCCATGGTCTGCTCTAATGGTATATTAAAGTGTTCTAATACTTTATCTATTCCAGCTTGCTTATTCATTCCTTTTATATTTACATCAGCAAATATTGGAATCCATCTACTTCCCATACAATCTAAAAGAACATTATCTAATACTTCTTTTAGTTTTACATCATCTACATAAATACATAATTGAAATACATCCTCTGATATATTATCTCTTACAGGCCTAACTATTGGAGGCTTAACATTTACATAGCTTGCAACTTCTAAAACATTATCATTTATGTAATTTACATACATTTGCTGTGTACACATAAACGAAACTGGAAACTTGTCTTGTTCTAAATGATTAGCTAAAGCTTCTAATTCTGATTTAGGAATTGGACTTTTAAAAATCACATTCTTTTGTGCATCAACACAATATGCCCCATTATATGCTATATATCCATCAAACTCTATATCATCTAACACGCTTGTCATTGCCAACATCCTTCCGGTAGCTACAAAAACCTTTATACCTTTACTCCTAAGAGTTTTAATAGCATCCTTAGTACTTTGTGGAACTTTATGAGTTTTAAAACTTACCAAGGTACCGTGTATATCAAAAAAAATCGCTTTCATTAAATATTAATATTAATTAAAAATAAAATAGAAGGAGGGTGACCAAAAAGTATTAATTTACTTTTGTCATCCTCTTTCTATTAATTCTATTTTTGGCGTAATAGCCTACGCATGTATATCAGCTTACTTTCTAATTATTGATTAAAATACTTATGCCTTATCGTTAGAGCCAAGTACATTTACAACTTTATGCATATAAAGTTCTTTTAGCTTATCTCTTGCTGGGCCTAAATATTTACGAGGGTCAAACTCTTCTGGCTTTTCTACAAAAACCTTACGAATTGCAGCAGTCATTGCTAAACGGCCATCGCTATCAATATTAATTTTACATACAGCAGATTTTGCTGCAGCCCTTAATTGTTCTTCTGGAATTCCTATAGAATCTTTTAATTTTCCACCAAAGTGATTAATCTCTGCAACTATATCTTGTGGAACGCTAGAAGAACCATGTAAAACTATTGGGAAACCTGGTATTCTTTTTTCAATTTCTGCTAGAATATCTAAACGAATTTGTGGTTTTTGCCCTGGTTTAAATTTAAATGCCCCGTGAGATGTTCCAATTGATATAGCTAACGAATCAACTCCTGTTCTCCTAACAAACTCTTCAACCTCAGAAGGCTCTGTATATGTATGGCGCTCTGCAGAAACCTCATCTTCTACACCAGCTAATACACCTAACTCTCCCTCAACTGTAACATCATGAGCGTGAGCATATTCAACAACCTTCTTTGTTAATTCAACGTTTTGATCAAAAGGTAAATGTGAGCCATCTATCATTACAGAAGAAAAACCATAATCTATACAAGATTTACAAAGTTCAAAAGTATCGCCATGGTCTAAGTGAAGAACAATAGGAATATTACATCCCATTTCTTTTGCATATTCAACAGCACCTTGCGCCATATATCTTAACAACGTTTGATTAGCGTATTTTCTTGCGCCGCTAGAAACCTGCAAAATAACTGGCGACTTTGTTGCTACACATGCTTGTATAATAGCCTGCATTTGTTCCATGTTATTAAAATTAAAAGCTGGAAGCGCATATCCACCTTTAACAGCCTTAGCAAACAAATCTCTACTGTTCACTAGCCCTAACTCTTTGTATGAAACCATTTTTTTTATTTTAAATTGTTAACTAATTTGTTTTTAATCAAAAACTTTACAAAAATAGGAATAAATTTGGTATTTTTGGCAAATTTTAATTTTACATGATGATTAATCCACTTAAGAAAAAAGTTATTATATTTTCTGCGCCTTCTGGGGCTGGTAAAAGCACCATAGTTG
>CAXYUL010000135.1:0-5738 GCA_964292095.1 uncultured Bacteroidales bacterium
TTAGATCTTAAAAAAATTAGTAATGAGGCTGAGCAAAATAAAAATGAAATTGCTTTAACTAAATTAAAGTTGGCACATAGTGAAGAGAAGGAAAATCAAACTGTTAAAATTTTAGAAACATTAAGCGAAACTAATGATGATGGTATTAATGGTCCTATTGATAAATTAAGGAATTACCACTTTATACAAAATGATAAAACCACATGGAGTGAATTTGAACTTGTCTTTTCTAATTCTTATAAAGATTTTTATCAAATACTAAGCAATCGTTATCCATTACTAACGGCTAATGAGAGAAAGCTCTGTATTTTCTTAAAATTAAATATGAATAATAAGGATATATCAAATATAACGCTTCAAAGTGATGAAGCAATTAGAAAATCTAGGGTTAGATTAAGGAAAAAACTTGGCCTAGAAAGGTGCGTTAATTTAAGTACATTTATTCAAAATTTAAATTAAATAGTTTAGCTCACATTAAATGTTGTTACAAATACTTTTCTCTCCATTTAGTTGGCGTAAGTTTCTCTTTCTTGGTAAATAGATGGGCAAAATGTGAATTAGAAGAGAATCCTACACTCTCAGATATTTGAGTAATAGTTAATTCTGGGTTTTTCTGCAATATGTTTTTTGCTTCTTCTATGCGAAGTGCTGCTATCCATTCATAATAACTACATCTATAGTAGGTGTTTATGAATCCCGATAAATATGTTCGATTAGAACCAAGTTCTTTTGCTAATTCTTCCATATTAATTTTCTGGTGAGTATATCCTTTCTTCTGTATCCATTGTAAAATTTTATCTTCTAAATTTTGGGCCTCTATACTCATACTTTGTTCAGAATAAAACTGCTGAGTTTTTTCTTCTATTGCAATTTCTACCGTATTGAAATGAATGAGATAATCAACAATATTCATAAAGACATAATAAAAGAACAGAATGCCCATGGCTAGTAGTATAATAACTGTCCATTTGGATTGGGGAGTAATTGTTAACAATACTATAGTAGCTAATCCTACTCCAATACCATAAAACAAACACTTGCTCATCCACTGTATAAATATAGCAACATTATAGGAGTGATAATTTTTTATTTTCATCACAGCATTTCTATATAGTTTAATAAGTTTTATAAGGATAATAATTGCATATCCGAAATGACTGAGCTTACCTAGCCAAAGACCCCATTTTGTAATGTTTTGAGGAAGACAGAATACTGCAAACCAAACAATGCTACAAACAATAGCCCAAATGATAATAGGTCTTATAAAAGATTTAGTTTTCAAAGGTTTCTCGCTTAACAAGGAAATTAAAGAGAATCCCAGCAAAATAATACCTAAATAGAAAAACGTAATATTGACGGCCGTAGCTATTACAGGAAAAAAATCTCTTAAATCAAATCTCCATTGTAGAAAGAATTGAATGCAGTAGACTAAAAATGCTCCTCCTGCAATTCTTCTAGATTTACGATATATATTAAAGGAGTTTTCTTCTGGCACTTTGCCTATCAATAGATAGATTCCGGTGACGAGCAGAAGCACCCACATTATAAATTGCATATGACTCATCATAATATCATCTTCTTTAAAACATATAATGTAAATGTATAAATTTTAACCACAATTGTAGTATATGATAGAATGTTTATGCAAATATGATTTAAAATCGTTGATTTTACGTATTTGATATAATGATTTTATCCAGATGAAACAAATCTAAGAGGATTGAAGTTTAAATTTGCGGGCATATGAAAAAATAATAACAGTTATACTATTTCTTACTTTTTTAGCAGGAGAAGTAAAAGCAGATATATTAGCAGATTCAATTCGATTGCAAATTCCAAAACTCACTGGAGAAAATCTTTTGCATGCCTATAGTAATCTTTGCCGCTTAGCCGCATCTAAAGATGATGCTGATTATGAATTGAGGTGTATACGAGAATTTATGAATGAAGCCATAAGTCAGCATAATGTAGAGGCTGAAGGACTTGCTCGTTCGTATAGGATAAATTGTTATTACAATTACTGTATGCATGATAGCCTTACTTCTGTATTACCAGAAAATTTAGCAGCCATGGCTAAAAATAAGACATGGGATTATTACTATAATTCTTGGAATACGCTTATAGAAATGTATATCTACCAAGATAAACTTAAAACAGCTCTTTCAGAGGCTCAGAAAATGTATGCAGATGCTCGGCAACGTAAGAGTAACTATGGTTTGGGAGTATCTTCCTATTGCATTGGAAGTATCTATCAGACAATGGGACGTTTTGCCGAGGCGGAGAAATCTTTGGAAGAAAGTATCTTAGACCTTTCTAAAGAAGAAGATATTACCTTATTGCTATCATCCTACAATGCACTTAGTGAAACTCTTGATGCTTTGGGTAAATACGATAAGCTCCGTGTGCTTGCAAGTAAATGGGAGAAAGTTCTCAATAAATATCGGGAAGAATCAAGAGCTAAAGGATATGAGCCATCTTTGGAAGGAAGATATTTGTATTGCACATTAGCATCTGCTATTGCTGAACTAGAGTGTGGAAAATATGATGAGGCATATAAATTACTCAAACTCGCCGAAAATTATGCTCAAGGGCGCAAACAGATATCCCGTTATAAACTTTTACAAGTAGAAGCTCGATATTATACTGCCATTAGGCAATACGAAAAAGCTATAGCTTGTAATAGTGCCAATCTGACTATACTAGCAGAGGAAGGAGATTCCGTAAGTATGCTCACCGTACAAAAGCAACAAGCAGATCTCTTTTTAGCTGCTGGTTATTACAAGCAGGCAGCGAGTTTGTATCAGACTATCATTCCTCATAAGGACAAACTTAGAAATAACGAATTTGCCAAGCAGCTAGACGAATTGCGTACAATTTATGAGGTAGATAAGCTGGTTCTAAGGAATAAAATAACTAGTACTCGTCTGTATTTTGCTATAAGTATTTCCCTTTCTTTGTTACTTATTGTAATTTTATACATTATATATACACGTTTACTACGTCGCAAAAACAGGGTGTTATATAATACTATTGTTCGCCATCAAAATTCAGCAAAGGAGATGGAATACCCATCAAAGCTTATTTTAGAAGAGCAGCTTAATAATGAGGAACAGCTCTATCTCAGATTATGTGCATTGATGCAGCAAGAAGAACTATTTAAAGATCCAGAACTGAATCGTGAAATACTCTCCGAGAGGCTTGGCACCAATCACACTTATTTGGCAGAGGCAGTGCGGATGTATGCAGGTGGAATTACTATTAGCGAATTTATTAATAATTATCGTTTACGCCAAGCCACTGTCTTACTCTCAAGTAATCACGATTTGAATATCAATGAGGTAGAATATATGACTGGCTTTAAATCTAGAGCTACTTTTAGCCGCCTCTTTAAGATAAGCTTTGGAATGTCACCATCAGAATATAGAGCCATCTCTAAAGAGACGAAAGTTGAATCTAGTGATGTAAATCAGACTTAATAAATACTTCAAAATTTCTTTGGATTGTTGCATCTAATACTTTTTTTGATAGTTATATCTCTTTATTATCAATACATTGCCTATATGATACAATTTTTTTCAAATATGAGACATCTCATACAATACAAATCTTTAGCTTTGTTAGCGAACAAAATAAAAAATATATGGGAACATTACAATGGGTGTATATCATGCAAGATAGTAGACAAAGGCTTAGTGTTGGAATATCTCCTAGCACCAAAAGTGCTTTTTCTCTTTACAGTAATATAGACAGAAAGATGCTGTATTTACGTGCTTTTACCGTACTTTTTGATGCAGTGGCTCATAAACATTTATTGGAAGATTTATCATTTCAGACATTAGAGTATTTATGTCATCGCAATAAAAAAACTACAAAAGTATGGATAGATTTTTTAAAAGAATCGCAACACATTTAAATTTTATAATATCATGCAAGAAAACAAACAAATTTATTCCACACCAGAAATAGAGGTGTTAGAAATCGAAGTAGAACAAGGCTTTGCCGCTAGTGGGGCTGGTGAGAGCTTTGGCAACGAAAATGGAGCTTGGAATTAATAAATTAGAGAATTAGGAATTTTAAAATCGTAGAAAATGAAAACTACTAAATTATTATTAAGTTCACTTTGCGTTAGCGCAATATTACTTTTAGCTGCATCTTGCGAGAAATGGAGTTCATCCATTTCCTCTACTGGAGAACTTATTAAGCTAAGTGCTTCTATAGAGCAAGCAGACGAACTTTTAACTAAGACTTTGTTGGGGGAGACAGTAACAGACAACACGCCGATTCTATGGACTTATGATGCTGGGGATGCTAGTAAATGTGATAAAATTAAGGTCTATGCTTTAAATACTAGTCAAGAGTTTACTGTAAGTGCTATAGATCCCCAAAGCAAGAAAGCTACTTTTACTGGAACAGCCCCAGCAGGTGGAGCCATTACTTCAGCTATATATCCATCATCTATGGGAGCAGCTACAGAAAATACTATAGTTATCCCATCTAGCCAAAAGTATAATGCATCAAATGTGGCAGATGGTACAATGCCTATGTACGCACAGGTGTCTGGAGGAAGTTCTACTTTAAATTTTAAGAATCTATGTGGCATTGTTAAGTTGCAGCTAACGCAGGAAACAGGCAAATCAGGCCAGAGAGTGCGTAGTATTGTTCTAACTTCAGCCGATGATATAGCAGGAACAGCTAGTATTACATATAATGGAGGAGCACCTACTTTAGCCTTTACATCAGGTCAGTCAAAAACTATCACCTTAGACTGTGGTACAGAGGGTGTAGCTCTTTCAGCAACAGCCACTTCCTTTCATATTGTAGTTCCGCCAACTACGGCTACTACCTTTATTATTAAGGTTATATTAACAGATGGATCCGCAATGATAAAGACTGCACCAGAGAATGTAGCTAATAAGATTAATCGTTCTAAGATTAAAACTATGAACTCAATATCTTTTAGTAAAACCTATATGCTAGGCGAATATTATGATGAATACGGCATAAATCACGGGAAGGGCATCACTTTATCGCTAAATGTAAATGGAAGCACAAAAAATATTACTTGGGCACCAGTAAATTGTGGATATAAAGCTAAGACTGGCAACAGTGGAGAAGCATTAGGTTATCCTCATGGTAAGTTATATCAGTGGGGGAGACAATATGGGCAGGGTTATAGCGGAGAATTATATATAAATGGAAATCAAGAAGGTACTATCTCTGATGCTATTACTCCAAATATGATAGAAGGTCAAGTAAGTTTTTCAGACGGTAATTCTGCAGCTAATAAAAATAATTTTTATTGTGGAAAAGTTAATTGGTGTACAGAAAGTTTCAGTGAGTGGTCGCATTCTAAAGGTAATGACCCCTGTCCAGAGGGCTGGCGCTTACCAACTAAAAATGAATTAGAGTCATTAAGTAAAGGTAAAAGATCAGGATTCATAGCTGATGATTCAGGCTTACAAGGTTATTATTTTACAGGCGATAATGATTATTCAGCTGGCTTAGAAAATAAAGTATTCTTCCCTGCTGCTGGTTTTCGTAGCTATAGCGATGGCAGTGCCTACGATAGAGGCTCCATCGGTGGCTACTGGTCTAGTTCTGCTTACAGTGAGAATGACGCTCCTCGTCTGGGCTTCTACTACGGGGATGTGAACGTGCTCAGCTTTGATCGTGCAGATGGGTACTCTGTGCGCTGTGTAGAAGATTTGTAATTATCTGCAAAGGTATTTTACCTTCCT
>CAXYUL010000136.1:0-5680 GCA_964292095.1 uncultured Bacteroidales bacterium
GACCTTTAATGCAAATAATATTAGGGTGGATACATATTTAATGTGTGGTTTTCCTTGCCAGACATTAGCACAACCCATTAATTCTTTGGATGTAGTTAGGGATATGTTTGAGCAAGGCTTAATTCAATCTGCATTTTGGCATCGCTTTACAGCAACAGTTCATAGTAGTGTAGGATTGTATCCAGAAAAATATGGAATAAGAATTATTGGCTCAACTACTAATAGTTTTGCCAATAATGGAGTGGAATTTAAAGAACTAAAACCTGGTAACGAATACGATTTAGATGCTGTTGGAAGAGCTCTTAGCAAGGCCTGTTACAATTATATGCATGGTTTGGCCTTTGAGATTAAGGCAAAAGATTGGTTTAAGTAATAAATGAGCATACTTGTTTTAAAAAAATATTACTTTTGCAAAAAAAAGAGATATGTTAAAAATTGCAGATAAAGCTCCATATTTTGAGGGCAAGGATCAGAATGATAATTTAATTAAACTAACAGATTATGTTGGTAAAAAGCTAGTATTATATTTTTATCCAAAAGATAGTACGCCTGGTTGTACAGCGGAGGCTTGTAACCTTAGAGATAACTATAATGTTTTTTTATCTAAAGGTTATCAAATTTTAGGTGTAAGTAAGGACTCACAAAAATCTCATATAAAGTTTATAGAAAAATACTCTTTACCTTTTAATCTCATTGCAGATACAGATACAACAATTACCCAGGCATACGAGTGTTGGGGGCTTAAAAAGTTTATGGGTAGAGAATATATGGGTACTATAAGAAAAACCTTTGTTATAGATGAAAATGGTATGATAGAGGATATTATAGAAAAAGTTGAAACTAGCAAGCATAGTGCACAAATTATAAAATAATGAATAAAAAATTAGCCATTTTGCCATTTTTATGTGCAATAATTTGTTTTATTTCTTGTAAAAATTCTAACTCTAATACAAATAGTACTTTAGTTGAGCAAGTTAGTAAATCAAAAGATTTTCCACAAGTTGAAGTGCCTAAGTTTTTGAACTCAAAACAAGAAGCTGTATATTTTCTAGTTAATAATTTTTGGAAGAAATATTTAAATAAGAAAAGGATAGAAGAGGCTGAGGCCATAAATGATTCTACAACAATTTTAGGCGTTGATTCGCTTAAATTTGTACAAGCTTATGGATTATATATTAATATATTAAGCTTTGCCAGCTATGATGATTCATACAAATCGCTTAGAGCCTTATATAGGCAAGCAGACTCTTTGGCTCTTTCTGGTAATAAGAAATTTTTATCAGAGCTATTAAGGCAAGGGGAACAATATCTCTATTATCCTAATTCTCCATATTTAAATGAGGAACTTTATATTCCTATTGTTGAGCAAATAATGCAAATGAAGAGCCTTAACTCATTAGATAAAATGCAATATGAGTATCAAAAGAAAATGCTTTTACTAAATAGAGTGGGAACAAAAGCAAATAATTTTGAATTTACTCAAATGATAGGAGATATGACCAATAAGTCATACAAAAAAGGCAGTTTATATTCTATAAAATCTAAATATACAATTATATTCTTTAATAACCCTGGATGTAACTCATGCTCCCAAATAACCAAGCAGATAATGAACAATCAGCTGATTAATAATATGATATCTAAAGGAGATTTAGTTGTACTTTCTATTTACATAGACGAGCAAACACAGGAATGGGAGTCTTATAGAAAGAATTTTCCTGGTAATTGGCTATATACAAGAGACCATAAACTAATTTTAAGGAATAGTGATATATATGGGATTAGAGCAATACCTAGTTTGTATTTATTAGATAAAGACAAAAAAGTACTATTAAAAGATGCCTCTGTAGAAAAATTAATTCAATATTTTAGTTAGCTAATATCTAAGCAGCAGCTTTAGACCAGGTTATTAGCCCATTTATAGAATTTGCTAAATAGAATATCCACATTGCAATCATTAGGCCTGCTCTAAAATCGCCATCTATTAGTAGTAAGGTCCACATAATAATACTTATGGTATTTACTATAATCCATAATGCCCATTGCTCTGTATATGTTTTAACCATTAAAAACATTGCTATAATAGATAATATTGTTGTAGCAGAGTCTTTGTATGGTTGTGGGTCTTGTGTAAAAGTAGCTAAGATATAACCACCTAATAATGTTATGCCTATACAAAATATTCCAAGAAGTACTCTTTCTTTTGTATTCATTTTTTTAGAGATTACCGTTTGTGTTGCAATAGAGATTTCTTCTTTAGTATCTCTATCTTGTTTGTTATTTTTTGCTGCATTTACCGTTCTTTTACTCCACATAAACCAGCCAATGAACTGCATTGGCAAGTAGTAGAGGGCATTTAGAGCTGCATCTCCGTATAAGAGAGATTTAAAAGATATATATGCGTATAGAGAAACATTTATTATTCCAAAAACGTAATTTAACATATTCCTTTTTGCTACAAGGACTACGCATAAAACTCCACTTAATCCAGCAATAAAGCCAAGAGCATCAAATTCGTTCATATATAAAGAATAGGCTAAGCTTGTAGAAATAACGCCTAAGATAAGAAACCACTCAAAAGGTGAAAATAGGTTGATAATTAATGACTTATTCATTTTTTACTAGAGGTTTAAACTAAATAAAAGTTCAAAGTTGTTTTGTTTAATATTTATACCAGAATTATTACCATTTCTAGAATACCTAAGGCCAATTCCTATAGGAGCTCCAATCCTAAAAAAGATACCACGAAGCATTATATCTGCTCCGTAAGAGTAATAATTTTTCCAATTGTCTTTTTTATATTTGTTATTGTAATGATTGCAAAGGGCAAAATCTATAAATGGGGTAATATCTAAACGTTGAAGATATATCATACCTGTTAAGCTGATATCTCCCAAATAGAAAGGTATTGCGTAATCTGCACTAAACATAGCATATTGTTTTCCGTACAAATCTATATCATATCCTCTGGGCTCATTTAGCAGATTGCTCAAATAGTAACTTTTTCCGTCTATAAACTGTTGTTGATAGCCAGCAGATATCTTTAGTCCCTGCTTTAATAAGATTCCCGGTGCATAGGCATAGGCATAAACAGAAGCAACTTTACCAAAACTAGAACCACCTTTAATTGCACTAGCAGCATTTGCTATTATCCCAAAGCCCCATTCTGGGAATATTGCCGAAGGCGCAATAGGCCTAGTTTGATAGTATTGTAAAATAATACTAAGCTGATTTCTGTAGTTATAGTTGTTGGTATTTACATTGTAATATTGGTTGTTCTCAAATTTCCAAGAAAGTTGAGGTATAAACCCTCTGTTCCAGCCATGAGAGCTAAAATTAAAAGGTATATATGTTCTTAGATTAGTTTCTACTAGAGGAGAACTAAGAACAAGTTGATTTATTTGACCTGTGTTTGTATTTGTTGTTATTAATCTATCTTCTGCATTTATATCTGTAGAAAATTCTATAATAGGATATAAGCCAGAATACGTAAATTTTAGGTGCCCAGCGTTAAAGCCTTTTCTATACGAGTAGCCCAGCATAGTAACGGCAGTTCCAAGAGTGTTTTGAGAATATACAGTTGCACCTAGGCTTGCTGCTTGATATATTTTATCAAAACTCATATTCATTATCTTATCTACGTTGTAATATAATGGTCCCCAAGAATGAATTCTAAAGAGATTTAGAGCTTTATGGTATTTTTTAGATTCACTTGCTTTAAAATTTTGTAAGCTATCTAAGTTGTAGATAGAAAAATTATTCTCTTTAAGGGCATTTTGGGCTTGCTCGCTAAGTTTGTCTGCAACAATATAATTATAGTTGCACTCTAGTTCATTGTTTTTTAGGCTAAGCTTATATGCTGTAGTATATGTAGAGCTATCTTTTAACGCAAGCTTTACTGGCTTTATTGCATTGTAACTTAGCTGACTCATTAGCAATGTGTCGTTTTGTATATAAGGAGAGGATGCCCCGTATTTAGAGTTAGATAATCGTCTAATAATCTTTGAGCTAGGATAAAAAGCGTAAATATTATTTACACCATCTGCATCTGAAACAAAATATATAAAATCTTTACAAGAAGACAAAAAGCTAATATTTTTATATTGTTCATTTATAAGAATTTGCCATTTATTTCTGTCAAAATCTTTAACACTTATGGAAAAAAGGCCTAAACCCTTATTACCTATGGCTGTTGCATAAATAGAATCATTAGCCCAGCATATATTTGTAATTTGCCTAGCATCTGGAGCTTGTATTTTAAATAGTATTTCTCCATTTAGAGCCTTTAAGCCTACTATCTGTTGTTTGCCATTTATTAAGTTTTCAATTACTGCAATGCTATCTTTGGTGTTAGATAAACTTGGGCAGAAGTATGCTGTTTTAGAACTTAACTTTTGTATCTTACCATTAGTAGTATTGTATGAATATAATATACTATACGAACGTTTATACCACCTTTTGTCTGGTATTTGTTCTGTAAAGTATATTTTATCTTTAGCAATATCTTTCATTTTAGACGAACTTGCAAATGCTCTTATCCTTTTTTCTTTATTATTGCCATCTATCATTATTAGGTTGCTTGCTCTGTCATACGATTTCTTTAAATATTATTTTTTATTTCCATTAGCCGTGGTTTGTGAGTATGAATAGTAATAATTGCTTCTTTTGCTAGAATCTCCTAAATCTTGAGTTTTACTTAAAACACCACGTTGCTTGTTCTCTTCTCTCCAAATATTACCCATTACATCTTTTGCCATTTCTATAGACTTAGTATATTCTACTTTGCTTAGATCCAAGTATTTAACATCATAATTAAAAGGATTGTATGGCGTTCTTACCAAGTAGCTTAAAAAGTCTCCAGCTAAGTAGTAATTGCTGTATTGATACCTTATTACAGAATTAGTAATGTAGCCTAAAGCATATATATCGGGAGTAAAAAACTTATTTGAGCCATAACGCCATTTATTCCAAGACCTATGCTCATCCTGTAGAAAAGCTAATCTGTAGTACTCTAAAAAAGAAGCCTCTCTACCACGTCCGCTTTTAGATAGTTCTGTTTCTGCCACAACGGCATCTCCCTCAAAAAACCATTTACTAGGGTATAGAGCTACTCCTAAGCCTGTAGATTGGTCTCCCAGAATCCATGACAATGGTTTATAAATTTTAGATGTGAATAACGACATCTGCCCAATATGCCGGCTTTCGTGCAAAACAAGTTGCTCTTCCCATTTTTGCGAGTAGCTAGAATTGGGTGCCTGTGTATAAATTTCCATTCTTTGTGGGGCCCACACAACTAAACCATTACTAGCAACAGTATATGGATTAAGTACTACTGGAATCTTTTTAGGGCTCACCTTTAGCCCGCACATAACGGCATTGCGATTTTTTTCTAGTAAAAAAAGGTAACGTTGTGCTAAAGAGTCTATTTCTTGTGGGTATATTATTTTGTAGTAGCTTCCCGACAGATATCTCCATTTTACGCTCGCAGGATTTTCTCCAGTTAAATAATATTGGGCTTTGACCGATTGGGCAAAGAAGATTAGTGCAAATGCTAAAATAAGCCTAAATGGTCTGAAAGTCATTATTTTGATATTTGATGGGGTTTCCCTATGTTTTGGCTGTTAAATATTTGTTGCGAATATAACAAAATATACTCATTTTATGCAAGAAGAATTATCTT
>CAXYUL010000137.1:0-5635 GCA_964292095.1 uncultured Bacteroidales bacterium
TTCTGCCCTAGTTCTATAGATAGTTAGTTAATTAGTTTGTTATGTAGTTAATTAGTTAGTTAGTTTGTTAGTTAGTTAAATTAATTCTTGTATTTAGGACTATTATTTCTTTTCTATCAAGCTAGGGTTTTCTATATAGCCGTAATTTGCAGCATATTTAGATGGAGGAGTTGTACTAGTATAGGCTCCATAAAATCCTAAGGCAGTATATTTCTCGCTATTTACTAAACCAGCATCAACAAAGCTTATTGTCTTTTTACCATTAACAAGAGCTCCACTTGCTATCATAGTTGCTTTGGTAGCATCTGAGCCTATATAATATTTATTGCCACCTCCAAAATACTGAGGAAAAATCCAAGCTTGCTTTTCTAGCTCTGTTGTTCCTATTACCTCAGAATATTTTCCAACAAAATGAGGAACAATAGACAATAAACCGCCTGTGTATTTAACCTGAATAATAAATTCAAATTTATTCCCCAATTTATTCTCTAAATAAACTCCCTTTATGCTATATGACTCATTTTCAACTAGCTGTTCAATAGTAACATCGCAAGTATGACTAGCACCATTAAAAAACACTTTATCTAGAGTATATGTACCTAATAAATCTTTATAACCATAATTTTGTTGTACAGTAACAATTCTCTTTACATTTTCTACTGTTAAATACACTTCTGTACTACGAGGTTCAGCAGCCTTATCAAAAGAAACAGTTAAATCCTCATCTTCTAATATAGCCTTGCACCATGCATCCTTAACAGCAACCTTAACATTAGGTGCCGGACATTTAACTGTAATTGTTTTAGAATCTGCGTCCAAAGAACTAAAAATCAAAACACTTTCTGATGGATAAATATCTAATGCATCTTGAACAATATTTAACATACCCTCCTTACCAGAATCTGGTCTCATTGTTATAACACACTGTCTAGGTTTTTGAGTTGTATTTTTTTCTAAAACTACTTTTAAAATATTTTGTTCATTAATAGAAACTTTAGCCCACGTTTGAGAAGAAGAAACATTTAATTTAACATTACTAACAATCTGATCATAAATAACATCTTGAGCAAGATAATTAACTGTTATGTTCTCTAATTTACCATAATCAACTATAATTCCAGACTGAAGAATAGGAACCTGACTCAACATATTACCACTAACTATAGAAATAAGAGCAGCTCTAGAGCTAATACTTTTATTTTCAGTTAATTTAATAGCAATAGAATCATTAATTATACTAAGCGTACACCATTCCTTATCAGACTTTGCAGTAAACGCCTCATTTACAGCAACTTTAATAAATATCTTATGTGTAGCTTGTTGTTGAACACAAACATTAGACGCCACAATAGGTAATTTTGTAAGTGATTCAATCTCAACTTTATCTTTGCAACTAATTGCAAAGATAAAGATTAAAGATATCACTAATATATTGTAAAATTTTTTCATACTACATTAAATTTGTTTTAAATAAATCTAAATACTACTATTTAGAAAGTGTTATATTTTGTAACCTCATCATTCCTCCCAGGTGAGAAGATGACGAAGGAGTATCAGATAAAAACGCATTAAATGATATTCCCGACACTCCTCCTTGACTACTAAATTCTATTTTAGGGAAATTAGAATCTCCATTCCAAGCTCCGTCATAAGACAATTTAAGATTAATAGAAGTTTGCCCCCCCTCTGCCAAAATACACAAAGCCCAGATATTAAGGATTGAACTCTTAGCTGCAAACTGAGGCACAAAAGTAACAATACCATCCTTATAATTAAGTTTTAAAGGCAACTCTGTTTTAATTCCATTAGTTTCTAAGAAAACTCCCTCAAGAAGTAATGTTTTTCCCTGCTCAGCTACTTTAATCTCAACAGGGAAAGACTTCCCTTCTGTAGAATTTAAATTCCATTTACCAATATACTGATTAAAGCTATATTTACTTACAAGCAACTCCTTAAGAAGCATATCAGCTCCCTGCGCCTTTAAATTTCCATTTTCATCAAAAACAAAGCTACTTGCTGTTACACCATTTACTGTAAGAGCCTTAAAACAATCAAAACCATTTTCACTTAAAACAACAGGGAACTGCTCCTTATTTTTCTTACCACTCTTATCTATAGTATTAAGTTCCAACACTCTACCACCCATCGTTGTTGTAACTATAGCCACACTATCACCCTTAACCTTTAAAGCATATCTTTTCCCTTCTAATTTAGCAGAAGTATTACTAATATTCTCTAAAAATTTCTCTGCGCTCAGCTCTTTTGGAGCAGGAATCATGTACATTAATCTTCCCGACAATTTACCTTTTAAGCTAATTTTATCACTACTAACATTTAATATTATAAACTCATAATCTCCGCCATAACCATCAACATTGGCCTGACTAGGCTTTCTAAAATAATGAATTAAAGTATTATAAGTATCAAAAGAAAGAATAGGGCCTGCCTCTGCCTTTAACTGATATAAACTTGTTTCTTTATAATTATTATCGGCAAGCTCCATAGACATAGTAACATCTGCCTTAGTAAAATTCATCACAAAGTTATATCCACCATAGCTTTCATCTGGAAAGAACTTAAAAATCCAACCATTTTTAGCCTCTGTAAGTACCTGCTGTGCCTGTAATAGGGTATTATTAACTCTATCAGATGCAGTCTGCTCAAATATTTTTGTGTCATCCTTTAGACACGACTGCAAAAAAATTGGAATAAGCAGTAATAGTATATATGTTTTTTTCATATTTGTCATGTTTATTTTATTTCAAAATTTAAGTTTTTAACCTCAGACGACCTTCTCTCTATAATCTTACGCATTTGGTCCAAGTCTATATTCCAGCTTTCGAACATATAGGCTTTAACTATATCTAATTTTTGCTTTAATATTGAAGTACCTTTATCTCCAGCCTTCTTATAAATATTATCCCACCACTGTTGATTATTTAAGATATAAAATGCTATCAGCTCAACAAAATCCTCATTAGCCTCTTTTGATGAATATTGAGAAATAAAACCTTTTTGCAAATAATCGCTATTATCACTATTACTCCAATTCTCTCCAGTATAGTTATTACTAGAAATCTCTTTAAAATCTGGATTAAACGATTTAGTTTGGTGTAAAATATGGGCAAACTCGTGATGTATTGTATGAAAATAACTCTCATTTAAAGCCTCTACATTTGTAGGATCCATACTATTGATATCATAAAGCGTAATTTTTAATCCACCCTCTGCTGTTCCCATTAAAATAGTTCCATTAGGATTAACACCAGGAGAACCTATTAAATGCAGAATCTTTGGGAAATAACTAGGGATGAAATATCTACCAGCAATCTCATCATAAGGTTCTAAACATAAATGCTTAAGAATTATAGACAGCTGTTTTGCCTTATCTAACCTAGCTGGTACCAATGTATAATCCATATTAGACTCTATATCCTCCATTCTATATTTAAACATAATATTATACGGAGTAACATAATTACTATTTAACCAAATATCAAATGAGTTCATCTCTATATTTGGCTCCTTAATAACACTCTGACTACTTAGATCTTCTTTTGAGCAGGATACTGTAAACAAAGTAGCTGCAAACAAAAAGACAATATATATTTTTATTTTTTTCATATTTCTAAATTTTAAATTCTATAGAATAATTATCTTGGATTAGCTTCTAAACCTGCAGAAATAACATCCTGTGGTATTTGAATAGCTCTGCGCAAATCTTTTACGCCTAATGTAGCGGTAACCGAAGCTATCTTCTCTTGAGAATTAATAAGTCTACGATCTACCTCTATTCCAAAACGTTTAATATCAAACCATCTCATTCCCTCATGTATAAAATGTAATCTACGCATTTGCAAAATACAATGTAACATATTCTCTTGCTCGCCACTTTCAATTGCAAAATTTGGATTTAACTTCTTCTTAATAGTTGGATTTAGCGGTTCAAAATAAGCGGTATTGTTATAAAAATCATTTATAACACTTCTAGTTAAATCTACTCCTCCACTAATTCTAGATTTTTTCCAAGCTTGCATATCTGCAACAGCATTATCATATTGTTTTAACATTACATACGCCTCTGCTCTATTAAACAAAGCCTCTTCTGTTTGTATTAAAGTAAATACAGATCTATTAAAACCAATCTGAGCAACTGGATCTGTATACTCAAAAAGATAAGGAACTTTAGCTGTAATCTCACATCCCATAGTATAAGAGAACATCATATTTGCATAATATGAATACAAGCCCGCAATAGCTAACTTAGAAGAATACTTACCCCATGGTGCTGTTGCAGTAGTAATCTCTTTACTTGTAACTGCTTTTTGCACACAAAAACGTTTCCACGACCTATATGGGCCAAATACTAAACCAGCCCTAGAATAGCCTGTGCATATTAATAAATTAGATTTATGAGAATCTTTAACATACTCCTTAGCCCAAATATCTGGTTCTCTTGTAATATTATTTAAAGCATTCCAATCTCTTAACATTAAAGCTGGATCTGAGCCAAATACCTTATTTGCATTTTCTATAACTTTCTCCCATTTTTGGTAAAATAAATAAAATCTAGAAGCAAAAGCATAAGCTGCTTTTTTATTAAAGTGATACTTAGGAACAGTATAAACAGACTCATTAATTAGCGGCAAACCTTCCTCTATATCTTTTTCTATTTGCTTGTAAACATCAGCCACATTTCCTCTACCATATTTTGGCGATAGCTCTGTTTCAACATCACTCATATATGGAATTCCTAAATCTTTACTTGCAGTTGCTGGATTATAATGCTGACAAAAAATATTTACTAACATAAAGTGAGAAAAAGCTCGCGCTAACAAAGCCTCACCCTTATATGGTTGCAACTTACTAGTATTTCCCATCTCTTCTATAGATTTTAAGGCCTGATTAGCCGCAGCTATAGCTTTATAATGGTCTTGCCAAATTTGCATTGGCGACTCATTATCTGAAATTGTAATATCCTTCCATAAGGCTACTTCCTCAGAAAAAGGCGAAGAATTTTTATTCTCAGATCCTAAATAATCATCAACATTATCTGATGATAATTCGCAGAATAATGCAGAATGATGCTCTGGATATGCACTTACCAATAACTTACCCACCTCTTCTTCTGTATCAATCTCGGCTCTACTATCTGGCATCTTATCTAAGTACTTACTACACGAGGTAAGACTAAAAGCTAGTAAGACTACAATATATATATAATTTAGTTTCATGTTTCTTTATATTTTTATTTATTACTATATGTTATCTTATTACAAACCAATTCTTACAGAGAAAGTAAATTGCTTAGGCACTGGTGCAGCAACACCACCTGTATTAAAGAACTCTGGATCTTGTCCATTTAGTTTCTTATCTGCATATATTAAAAATAAATTAGTTGCTTGTAATTTTAATGATATACTATTTAATTTTGTTCCAGCAAACCATTGCTTAGGTAAATCATAAGAAAGAGAAATTTCCTTCATTCTAATAAAATCTCCTTTAGCTATTCTTTCTGTAGAATAGTTATAAGCGTTATAAGCATAACTTAATTTACTGTCTGCTTTTGCTTGTCTTAAACGGAAGTTTGACACTTCCCACTAAATAAAAAAAATGTAACTATTTGAGTAATTTA